>NZ_NIBG01000012.1 GCF_002270055.1 Anaeromicrobium sediminis
GGTAGACACTTGTGCCGCAGAGTTTGAGGCCCTATCACCTTACTATTATTCCACTTATGATAAATATGATGAAGTAGTAGTAAGTGACAAAAAGAAGGTAATAGTTATAGGATCAGGACCTATAAGAATAGGTCAAGGGATAGAGTTTGATTATTGTAGTGTGCACTCCATATTAGCTCTTAAAAAACTAGGATATGAGACTATCATAATAAATAATAATCCAGAGACTGTAAGTACGGACTTTAATATATCTGATAAACTATATTTTGAGCCTTTAACAGAAGAGGATGTATTAAATATAATAGACAAGGAAAAGCCGGAAGGAGTTATACTACAGTTTGGTGGTCAAACTTCCATAAAGTTAGCAAAGTTTTTAAATGAGAAGAATGTAAATATACTAGGAACTAGTTATGACAATATAGATAGAGCAGAAGATAGGGAAAGATTTGAGGAACTATTAGATAATCTAGATATAAATAGACCTAAGGGAAAGGCTGTATTTTCCACAGAGGACGGATTATTAGAAGGTGAAAAATTAGGTTATCCACTGTTAGTAAGACCATCCTATGTACTAGGTGGAATGGGTATGGAAATTACCCATAACCATCAAGAACTTGAGAAATACTTGAAAAATGCCTTTAAAAGGGATAAAAAGAATCCTGTGTTAATAGACAAATATTTAGTAGGAAAAGAAATAGAGATAGATGCTATTTGTGATGGAGACCATATACTGATTCCAGGGATAATGGAACACTTAGAAAGGGCAGGAGTTCACTCGGGAGACAGTATTACCATATTCCCTAGTAATGATATAAATGATCATATTAAAAATAAAATAATAGAGTATACTGAAAAAATAGGTAACGGCCTTAATGCTAAAGGTATGATAAACATTCAGTTTATAGAAAGTAACAATGAATTATATGTAATAGAAGTAAATCCACGCTCAAGTAGAACAGTACCATATATAAGTAAAGTAAGTAATGTACCTGTAATAGACATAGCTACTAGGGTAGTTATGGGACAAAAGTTAAAGGATTTAGAATATGGAGTAGGGTTATATAAGAGACCTGAATTAATATCTGTAAAAGTACCTGTATTTTCTACTAGTAAATTACCAGATGTAGAAGTTTCATTAGGACCAGAAATGAGATCAACAGGAGAAGTACTAGGTGTGGGAAGAACCTTAGAAGAAGCCTTATACAAAGGGTTCTTAGGAGCTAACTTCAATATGAAGTGTGAAAATAAAAAAGTATTAGCTACTGTAAAGGATGAAGATAAGGGCGAATTCTTAGAAATAGCTAAGATTCTAGACAAATTGGGATATGAGTTTATATCTACTAGTAAGACCTATGAATTGTTAAAAACTAACAATTTAAGGGTGCAAAAAGTGGATAAACTAAATGAATCTGATGAGTTATTAACTCTTATAAACAGAGATGAAATTCACATGGTAATAAATACACCTACAAAGGGAAATGATTCTAAGAGAGACGGATTTAAAATAAGACGAAAGGCCATTGAGTCTAACGTAAATATATTCACATGTATAGATACCTTTAGGGCCTATGCGGAAGTACTAGAATTTAATAAGGATAATTTAAGAGTATTTAACTTATAAGACGAAGAATAGAGTTATCACCATAACATTGAAAAAACACATTATTTTCAATAATAGCAAATAGACAAAATAAAAAGTTAGAAATTTGAAGGAAGTTTTCTTCAATATTTCTAACTTTTTTGTTTTATTTATCTAGAAGCATCTAATAACAATTCTCTTTGATTTCGTTATTTTTTCAGTGGCGTCCCAATCCCACTCCTTTTTTATTTAATTTTATTGAGGAATAAAAACTTATCACAAATAGTATTAATTAGTCATATATTATATATCGCAAGAATGAACAGGAGCTTAATCTATAAGTTTCAAATATTTTATTTCCTAAAAGGAGGAGTTTTGTAAATGGCAGTTCGTCACTATGTTTTATTAGCAACAGATGGTTTTATAGACCTTCCAAATGAACCAAATACTTGTACAACCGATAGGACAAAAATATATGCTTGGGGATTTATAGGAGGCCTATTTGAGGTAGATGGTAAAAAGGTAAAAGGAAATGAGTACCTTGACTGGAAAGATGAAAAAAATTGGGAGACACTAATGAATCTAAAAGGTACAGCAACAATCCCATCGCCTATAGTTTGGGCAGACGTTGGAGATAGAATATATATTACCCTTATCAACCTTGGTATGAAATATCGTCCTGACCTTCCAGATTTCCATACAATTCATATGCATGGTGCCCATGTTGCCACTCAATTAGATGGTTTCCCTGAAACTTCTTTTGGTGTTCCTATGTGGATGGAAAAAGATGAATCTGGCAAACTTGAAAAACCGCCTGCAGCAACTTACTATTTTAATCCGCAACATCCTGGAACACTTATGTATCATTGTCATATAGAAGCTTCAGAACACGTTCAGATGGGAATGTATGGTGCTTTGATTATATATCCATCAACTGAAAGTTTGGCTAAGGCAGGTATTAAGCAACATAAAGATGGCCGCTGGTTCGTAGGAAAGAAGTGGATACCTTATATTCCTAAAACAGCTACCCACAGAAATTTCGCATATAATAATATCCATACTTACTTTGATAAGGAAAATATTATGCTATTATCAGATATTGATTCAGTATGGCATAAGAGTGTTCTTGAAGACACGGATTTTAATGCTGTAAATTTTAAACCTGATTACTGGCTTGTTAATGGTCGAGCATTCCCTGATACTCTATTACCCCATCCGTTAACACCAGGTAATGAAAGTGACCCGAATCTTACGCAAATTAACTATGAGTCCTACGTTCATGTAAAAACTGACGATAGATTTTTGTTAAGAATGATAAACTTAGGATATCAAGTCGTACCATGGCATATACATGGATGGCATTTTATTCAGGCAGGAAAGGATGCACACCTGAGTCCGTTTTTAGCCCAGCAATCTAGATCTATTAAACTAGATCGTGAGTTAGTAGAGCAAGGATTTACTGCAACTATTGGCTCTGGCGAAACATTTGATTTACTTTTAACAGCAGATAACAAGGCTCCACAATATAGAAATTATATCGTCAATGGTCAAGATGGTTTCCCATCCCTATGTAAGCAAATGAGAGAAATTCAAAAAATTGATAGTGAAGCAATCTTTGATATTCCTACTGAACCAGTAAATTGTCCAGACCCTAATACGGTAAACTATGTGGATATTTGTAATTGTCAATGTGGTGGTAATGATGATAAATTCTTCCCTCAGTTTTACCCAATGCATAATCATGATGACTATAAAGTAACCAATAATGGTGTTTATCCTGGAGGTCAATTAACTTATATTCAAACTGATGCTCCTGAATCATGTGATGGACATAAAGAAGATTATCTAACAGAAACTGAGGATATTATTGATGAAATTGATAGTAAGGAAAATATAACTGAGGTTAATGAAAATATGCCTATAAGAAATAATGAAGACCCTGTAAAGATTGTTTATGATGAAGAGGTTGACAGTATTGATGAAACTATGATTCGCATTATTGAAAAAGATATTAGAGACTGTATAGGAGATATTTAAGCTATAAAAAGAAGACCGTATTAAATCTATATTGAGTAGAATAAAAATACATGTGGAGATATATTTTCCACATGTATTTTTTACTTACTCTACAATTTATAAATTAAAAAAATGATACATGGAGAAGTAAAATGGGTATAAAAGAAAAAGTAGAGAAGAAATTATAATAGAAAAGCTTAAAAAAAGATAAACTATTATCATTGTATATTAATAGGAACATATAATATATGTAGAGAATGATGAAAGTGTAAATGCCATTAGAATAAAGTATGATAAAATAATTATAGGGATATTTTTCTTAGTTTTTTTAAAATTATAAAATTAATAAAAAATTAATATTATAAACTTATCCTTATGTATTAAATATGCTATACTGTAATAATAATGAAAAATAATAAATAAATTTTAATTATACATGGAGATGATGGAAATGAAGTTATGTTCTGCTTGTAATAAAAACATCGCCGTAGTATTCACATCAAAAATGGAAGGCGGTAAAACTGAACTTCAAGGACTTTGTATAGAATGTGCTAAAAAAATGGGCATACCTGTAATAGAGCAATTAATGCAACAAACGGGCATGTCACCAGAAGATGTGGAAAACTTAAATGATCAAATGCTCGGAATGTTTAAGGGAATGGATATGGAAGACTTTGATGAAAAATCTATCATGTCCGAATTATTTGGTCAATCTGAAAATGATGATATGGTAGATAGTCGTGATGAAATAGAAATAGATGAGACTAAAGAAAGTCCTAATGGAGAAGTGAAAAATAAAAGAGATAAAAGTTGGAAGAAAAAGAAGAGAAAACATTTAGAAAAATACGGAATGAATTTAACAGAAAAAGCTAAGAGAAATGAAATAGACAGAATTATAGGTAGAAACAGAGAAATAGACAGGGTAGTACAAATTTTAAATAGAAGAAGTAAAAACAACCCATGCTTAATAGGAGAGCCAGGAGTAGGTAAAACTGCCATAGCAGAAGGATTAGCAGTTAGAATTCATGAGAGACAAGTACCTGCTAAACTATATGATGCAGAAGTTTATCTATTAGATTTAACGGCTGTAGTAGCAGGAACTCAATTTAGAGGCCAATTTGAAGGAAGAATGAAAAATATTATAAACGAAGCTAGGGATAATGGAAACATTATATTAGTTATAGATGAAGTTCATAACATTATGGGAGCTGGAGAAGTTCATGGTGGAGTTATGAATGCAGCTAACATATTAAAGCCAGCTTTAGCTCGTGGAGAAATTCAAATAATTGGAGCTACAACTTTAGAAGAATACAGAAAGCATATAGAAAAGGATGCTGCTTTAGAAAGAAGATTCCAACCAGTACTAGTAGATGAGCCTAGTATAGATGAGTCTATAGAAATACTTGAGGGAATTAAGGAGTATTATGAAGAGTATCATAAAGTAAAAATATCTCATGAAGTAATAGAGGCTGCTGTAAAATTATCAGAAAGATATATTACAGATAGGTATTTGCCCGATAAGGCAATAGATATAATTGATGAAGCTGGTTCACGTGCTAATCTTAAAAATCAAGGATTAGTAGAATTAAAAGCCTTAGAAGAAGAATATGATAAATTAATGGAAGAAATGGAAGCACTATCTAATCAAAATAAGTATGAAGAGGCAGCTAAACTTAAGGTTGAAGAGTGCAGAATAGAAAAGAAAATAAAAGAAATAAAGGCATCTTCCTTAAATATGGATATAACTCCTGAAGATGTGGCCTTTGTGATAGAATCTTGGACAAAAATTCCTGTTCAAAAGATTACAGAGGAAGAAGCTGATAGGTTACTTAGCTTAGAAACTTCACTTCATAAAAGGATAATAGGTCAAAATGAAGCAATAGATAGTATCTCAAAGACCATAAGACGTAATCGTTCTGGATTTAGGAAAAAGAAAAAACCTGCTTCATTCATATTTGTAGGACCAACGGGAGTAGGTAAGACAGAGGTTGTAAAGGCACTTGCTTGTGAATTATTTGGTACAGAGGAAGCTTTAATACGAGTAGATATGTCTGAATACATGGAAAAACATACTGTATCTAAATTAATAGGAGCGCCTCCAGGATATGTAGGATATGATCAAGGAGGACAATTAACAGAAAAGGTGAGAAGAAAGCCTTACTCTGTCATATTAATGGATGAAATAGAAAAGGCCCATCCTGATGTATTTAATATGTTACTTCAAATATTAGAAGATGGAAGACTTACTGATTCCCAAGGAAGAACTGTATTCTTTGAAAATACTGTTATCATAATGACTTCCAATGCAGGAACTAGTATAAAATCTAATACTATTGGATTTGGGAAAGAAGATTATGCTGGCCTTGAGGAGAAAGTTAGGGATGCCCTAAAGAAAATCTTTAGACCAGAGTTTTTAAATAGAATAGATGAAACTATAGTATTTACTCATTTAGAAAAGGATGAGTTAAGACAAATAGTAGACTTAATGTTAGAAGAAGTAAAAGAAGAGGCTCGTGAGGCTGCAGTAACAATAGAAGTAGATGATAAAGTGAAAGAGTTCATATTAGAAAAGGGTTATGATAAAAAATATGGAGCAAGACCTTTGAGACGAACTATTCAAAGTTATATAGAAAATGAAATAGCAGACTTTTATCTACAAAATAGATTAAAAGAAGGAGCTACTATAAAAGTAAAATTAAATGAAGATAATAAGATCGAATTAGAATAGCAGGTTATCACAAGGGACGGTTATATAATTAAAATTAACCGTCCCTATTTAGGTTCAATTCGACAATATCTTTCAAATTTGGAGACATATGTCCTTAAGTGTTATGATGAAAATAAATATAATTAGGATGAGGGATATGAATATAGAGAAATTATTAGATAAAGATTTAGAAATTTTTAAGATTATTTCAAATTCTGAGGAAATTTTCAAAGAAAATTGGGAATATATAAAATATAGGCCAAGAGAGATTCTTTGTGAATATGGAGATGAGTGCAAATATTTTTATGTGATCCTAAGTGGATTTGTAAATATATATCATACTTCGGAAAAGGGGAAAACCTATTCCCAGTCCGTATATGAAAAGGGGTACTACATAGGTGAATTAGAATTGTTCACAGATAAACCCTTCATATGTGGAGTAGAAACTATTACAGATACAGAGATTATAAGACTTAGTAAAGATGTGTTTTTAAAGTGGACAAGGTCTGATATGGATATACTTTATTATCTTATGAAGACCCTATGTGATTCTAGTTATACTTTATCTGAAAAGGCCAGTTATGATACTTTATATTCACTAAAGTTTAGAATCTGTGATTATCTAATAGACTGCAAAAAGAATCCTGATTGTTATAAACACTATAAAATATTTTTAAGTAAAAAATATTTAAGTGAAAGGTTTGTAGTAACTACTAGGAGTATAAACAGAATACTTAAAGAATTACATGAAAAAAATCTCATCGATTTTGAATCTAACTATATAAAAATAGTAGATTTAAAGGGATTAGAAAAAGAAAGAGAAAATGAAAGATTTATGTAAAGAAATAGGTTTAGAGACAAGAGTTAAGAGATTAGAATTTTAATCTCAAAACCCTTAAGCCTAAACTTAAAAAATAAAAATAAAATACAGGGGGAGTAAAAGGTGAAAAAAAAGCTAATTACAATTTTAAGTTTGATACTTATCGTATCAATAGCTTTTGTAGGTTGTGGTTCTAAACCAGCTGAGGAAGCACCTGCAAAGGAAGAAACTAAAGCTGAAGCTTTAAATGTATCTTTAGTAGTTGCGGGAGGATTAGGAGATAGATCTTTCTATGACTCAAGTAATGAAGGAATAACTATGGCTAAGGAAAAGCTAGGTGTAAATGGAACTGTATTAGAGTGTAAGAATGACCCAGCATTATACAGTGACCAATTAGTTCAAGCATCTCAAATTAGTGATGTGGTAGTAGTTGTTGGATTTGAGTTCTATGACGTTATTCAAGAAGTAGCTAAAGAATTCCCAGAGAAAAACTATATCTATATAGATAATACAATCGAAGGTGTATCTAACATCACTTGCATTGACTATATGGAAAATGAAGGGTCTTTCTTAGCTGGAGCATTAGCAGCTATGATGACTACTGATACTTCTGTTGCTGGAATGAACGAAGCAGCTAAGATAGGTATGGTAGGTGGAATGGATATTCCAGTTATAAGAAACTTCCAAGTTGGATATGAAGCAGGAGCTAAGCATGTAAATCCAGATGTGGTAGTAGAAACTATATTTGCTGGAGATTTTGAAGATCCTGCAAAGGGAAAAGAAAGTGCATTAGCTTTATATGCTAAGGACGTAGACATTGTATTCCAAGTTGCTGGAAAAACTGGAGAAGGTGTTTTTGAAGCAGCTAAAGATTCTAATCAATATGCTATAGGTGTAGATTCAGATCAAAGATATATCAACCCTGATAACATTATGGCTAGTATGACTAAGGGTGTTGGACTATCTATATATGAATCTATTGAAAGAATCAAAAAAGGTGAATTCAAAGCTGGAACTGTATATAAGTATGGAATCAACGAAAATGGTGTTGACGTATCTTTCGGAACAGAAGATATGAAGCAAATCGTTAGTGAAGATGTTATGAAAAAAGTTGAAGAATTAAAAGAAAAGATTAAGAGTGGAGAAATCACTGTTCCAGAAGCTAAGTAAATTAAAATGAAGAAGCATAGAGCTTCTTCATTTTTTAACTAAAATATAGTTGAAAAAGGTTAATAGTTACTCGTTAATGGTTGGGCGTTGATCGTTAAACGCCAACGACAAACGAACAACAAATAACGACTAATGAAAGAAAGGAAGAAGGGAGAAAGATGGCTGAAAGGATAATTGAACTTAAGAATGTATCTAAACAGTTTCCAGGAGTTTTAGCAAATGATGACATAAGCCTTCATATAAATAAAGGAGAAATATATGCTATAGTAGGAGAAAATGGAGCGGGAAAATCAACTTTAATGAAGACCATGTATGGCCTACATGCTCCAACTAGTGGTGAAGTATATATAAAGGGAGAGAAGATGGAGCATTTTTCCCCAGGTGAGGCAATTAAAAGGGGTGTTGGGATGGTTCATCAACATTTTATGTTAGTTCCATCATTCACTATTGCTGAAAACATAGTTCTAGGATGTGAACCTAAAAATAATACCCTATTTGTAGACAATAAAAAGAGTGTAGAAATAGTAAAGGATTTAAGTAAGACCTATGGCCTTGAAGTGAATCCCAATATGAAGATAGAAGATGTATCTGTAGGTATCCAACAAAGGGTTGAAATACTAAAGACCTTATACAAGGGAGCGGATATTCTAATATTAGATGAGCCAACGGCCGTTTTAACACCTCAGGAAACGGAAGAATTATTTAAAGTAATTAAAAAACTAGTAAATGAATTAGATAAAACTGTTATAATAATAACTCATAAATTAAATGAAGTATTGGCAATCTCAGACAGAGTTGGAGTTATGAGACAGGGAAAGCTAGAAGGTGTAGTAAACACGACTGATGTAAATGAGAGAATCTTAGCTGAAATGATGGTAGGTAGAGAAGTTTTACTTGGAGACATAAAAAGACCTGAAACTGATGGAGAAAGGCTAATAGAAGTTAAAGACTTAGTATCAAAGGATAACAGGGGATTTGATTCATTAAATAAAATAAGCATTAATGTAGCAGCTGGAGAAATACTGGGAATAGCAGGTATTGAGGGAAATGGTCAAAGTGAGTTAATAGAGGCCATAGCAGGTATGAGAAAAATAGAATCAGGTAAAGTGATTATTAACAATAGAGAGTCTACTACTTTAAATCCAAAGGAAATAAGGGATTTAGGTGTGGCCCATATACCAGAGGATAGACTTGTTACAGGTTTGAGTAAAGAATCATCCATAACAGATAATATACTTATGGGAAAACAACATAGTAATGAATTTAGTAAAAACGGAATTCATTTAAAGAGAGAGAAAATAACTGACTATGCTAAGAATCTAATAAGAAAATTTGATGTGAGAACTGCATCAGAAGAGGTAAAGGTAGGTTCGTTATCTGGAGGGAATATGCAAAAGGTAGTAATTGCAAGGGAGTTTTCCTTCGATACAAAGGTCTTGTTAATATCACAACCTACAAGGGGTGTAGATATAGGAGCCATTGAATTTATTCATGACCAGATTATAAAGAAGCGTAATGAAGGTTGTGCCATTTTGTTAGTGTCAGCAGAGCTAGATGAAATATTTAGATTATCAGATAGAATTATTACCCTTTATGAAGGTGAAATTACTGGTGAATTTAAAAACGGTGAAATCAGTAAGAATGAGATAGGATATTATATGACTGGAAATAGAAAGGAGCTAGAGTAATGTTTAAGATTAAGATAAAAGAGAATATGGAATACTTAACTTCTCTATTTCTGTCTATATTTGCAGCCTTATTAATAGGTGCTATTATAATGGTGTTTAACGGACAAAATCCAATAGTGGGATATGGTGCCCTAGTGGCGGGAGCCTTTGGTTCTAAATACAAAATAGCAACTACCTTTGCAAAGACAGTACCCCTTATATTAACGGGATTAGCCACAGCCATATCATTTATGAGTGGAATATTTAATATAGGCGGAGAAGGACAATTATATTTAGGAGCTTTTGCAGCAGCCTACGTGGGATTCACCTTTGGAAGCTTACCTGTGTTTGTGGCCATAATATTAGCCATAATGGCATCAGCCCTAGTAGGTGGATTATATGCATATTTTCCAGGAGTTTTAAAGGTAAAATATAATATAGATGAAGTTATTACAACTATCATGTTAAATAGTGTGGCAATACTTTTTACTAACTATTTAGTTAACTATCCATTTGCTGCATCTCAAGGTAAAATGGGTGGAACAGACATGATTAGCGAGGCTTTTAAATTTACTAAATTAGTTAGATTATCTAAATTAAACACGAGTATTTTTTACACAGCACTAATAGCTATATTTATGTATTATTTAATTAAGAAGACATCCTTTGGATATAACTTTAAAATGGTTGGAGAGAATAGTATATTTGCTAAATATGCAGGGGTTAATAATAAGAAATACATGATAAGAGCTATGATCATTTCAGGTGCCCTGTGCGGTATAGCAGGAGCTTTTGAAGTATATGGAGTGCACTATAGATTCTTACAAAACATATCTAAGGGATATGCCTTTGATGGAATGTTAATAGCTTTAATCGTTAGAAATAATCCTGTAGGTATTGTACTCATGTCCATATTCTTTGCCATGCTAAAGACAGGTTCAAATTCAATGGAGATTGCAACGGGAATACCATCAGAACTTATATTAGTTATTCAATCCATAATAATACTATTCATAGCAGGAGAAAATGGATTTAAAAACATAATTAAGAAAAGGAAATTAAACAAAGGAAAGTTGGTGAAATAATTATGCAGGACGTATTTAATCTAACCCTACTTCAAAATACTATTAGAACTGCTACGCCTCTTATATTGGCAGCCCTTGGTGGATTATTGACTATGCATGCTGGAATATTAAACATTGGTATGGAGGGAATGATTCTAATAGGAGCATTCTTTGGTGTATTAGGAAGTTACTTTTTTAATAGTGCCCTAATGGGTGTGTTATTAGCAATATTTTCAGGATTATTAATAGGACTTTTATTTGGAGTATTTACTATAGAATTAGAGTCAGATGAATTTATCATTGGTATAGCAATTAATATATTTGCAGGGGGACTTACTGTATTTTTATTAAGAAGTATATTTGGAGTTAAGGGAGCTTTCTCATCGCCAGATATAGTACCCTTACCCGATGTGAATTTTCCTTTCATAGATAAAATAGGATTTTTAGATACTATATTTAATAATCACTCTTTGTTTGTTTATATAAGTTGGATATTAGTTATTTTAGTATATATATTTCTTTATAAGACACCATACGGATATTGGATAAGGGCAGCAGGAGAACATCCTGAGTCTTTAGAAACGGTAGGAATTAGTCCTAAGAAGATGAAGTATATAAGTTCACTACTTTGTGGAGTATTCTGTGGTTTAGCAGGAGCTCATTTATCTTTAGGATACCTAACCCTATTCACAGAGAATATGAGTGCAGGAAAGGGATTTATATCCCTAGCAGCCATCATATTTGGGGCATCTAATCCTATAAAGACCTTCGGAGCAGCATTATTATTTGGATTCTTTGATGCCTTAGGTATAAGACTTCAAGGTGTAGGTATACCATCACAGTTTACTCAAATGATACCTTATTTAGCTACTATATTTGCTCTATTTATAGTGGCAAAGAGAAAGTTAGGTAAGAAGGTAGCATAGTTTATAGATTGACTATGTCCAATCTAAATGTACATGAACTTACTTCGGTCATGTAAATAAAAACGTTTATAAGGTAAGTCACTATCAGACTATAGAGTGTGAATATTATAGTCACGATAGAAGGTTCACAATTGTTTGCAGCATAGGATGTTCTGATGTTCCACCTTCTAAAAATTTTTCATTTACATTCCCTTGTAAGTAGCTAGAGTTTATTGAGTTTGGAAGTGGTATATAGATTTCGACTTGTAGGTATATAGAGCTTGTAGTTTTATAAGTCAGAAGGTAGAAAGAAGGGACAGAAGATGAAATATGATGTGGTAGTATTAGGAGCAGGGCCAGCGGGATATTATTTCGTGAAGGAATTTGCTAAGAGTGGCAAATCTATTGCATTAATAGAGAAATATAAGTTGGGAGGCGTTGGTCTTAGGACTGGATGTCTTCCAGTTAAAAAATATTTAGATACAATAAGAAATATGAACAAGGCTAAGGGCCTTATAGATCATGATATTTTAGATGGTAAATTTAGTTCTCAAAAATTATATGAAAGCGTTAAGGGAAAGCTAAGTAAAGTAGAATCTATGATGGAAGATGAGCTTAATAACCTTAATGTGGACATGTTTTATGGTGAATGTGAGTTTATAGATGAAAATACTATAGTGATAGATGATAAAAGGATAAACTTTCAAAGGGCCGTATTGGCCACAGGAACAAATCCTATTGGGCTAGGTGAACATGAACTAGATGAAGAGTTTATCATAAGTCATATGGGAGCCATAGAATTTGATAAACTACCTGAGTCTATTTGTATAATAGGCGCCAATGTGGAGGGAATAGAATTTGCTTCACTGTTTTCATCATTGGGAGTGAAGGTCACTGTAATAGATATGGATACTCATATATTACAGGGAAATGATGAAGATTTAAAAAAGCTGTCTATTAATTACTTAAAAGAAAATAATGTTACTTTCATACTTGGTGAAAAGGCAGAGAAAATAGAAAAGTATGAAGGTAAAGTTAAAATAGTTTTAGGAAAAGAAGAAATAAGAGCAGACAAAGTACTGGTTACTGGACTTAGAAAACCTAATATTCCAAAGGGTTTAGAGAATATAGGTCTTAAATATGATGAAAATCATATTCCAGTAGATAATAATTTTAAGACAAATGTGGACAATATATATGCTATTGGTGACATAAATGGCACATTAGGCATGGCCCATGTGGCTATAAACCAAGGAATAGAATTAGCTGATTATTTAGAGCGTAATATTGAACCTATGAGAGAATATACTTCCTTACCAAGATCTATTTACACTATCTATGAAATAACTGGAGCTGGGTTCCAAGAAAATGAATTAATGGGTAAAAATATAAATTATAGAGTTGAAAAGACATATTTCAAAGATACTTTTAGAGGATTTTCAAAGGATATAAAAGAGGGTTTTTTAAAGATCATAATCGATGAAAATGAAAGAGTAATAGGTATATGGATTAGTAGTGAAAATGCCTCTGATTTAATAGGACAGATTGGATTATGGATAGATGAAGGTGTCACCATAGATTATATAAAGAAGAAACTTTTTATACATCCAACATTAGGAGAGGCAATTTTAGATACGGCAATAAAATTTTAAGGGGGCAATTATGAAACAACCACATATTCAATGTACTAAAGATGATATTTCAAAAATGGTAATATTGCCAGGAGACCCGGCTAGAGTTGACAGGGTGGCAAAGCATTTGGATGAGTATGAAGAAATAGCTTATAATAGAGAATTTAAGACTATAAAGGGAAAATATAAGGGCATAGATGTGACAGTGACTTCTACGGGCATAGGAGGAGCATCAGCATGTATAGCCTTAGAAGAACTAGTAGCATGTGGAGCTGAGTATTTTATTAGAATAGGAAGCCTGGGGGCCTATCAGGAAGAAATAAAAATAGGTGACTTAATAATAGCAGAGGGCGCCGTTAGGGAAGATGGAGCATCTAAAATGTATATAGGTGAAAACTACCCGGCTGTGGCAAATTCAGAAGTATTAGAAGTATTAAAGAAAAAGGCAAAGGAACTAGAATATGCCCATTATACAGGATTAGTTAGAAGTCATGACTCCTTTTATATAGACAATGAAGATGATGTAGTTAGATATTGGAATAAAAAAGGATTGTTAGGAGCAGATATGGAGACTGCTACTGTAATGACTTTAGGTAGACTTAGGAATGTTAAAGTAGGGTCCATATTAAATAACGTAGTAGTTTATGAAAGTGATGTAAGAGACGGAATTAATGATTATGTAGACAACGGTAAGATGGCTGAAGAAGGAGAAAGAAGAGAAATAATTCTAGCCTTAGAAGCCCTATGTGAGTTAAGTAAAAAATAACATAAAAAAGGCGTGCTTCGTACGCTTCGCTATGGAACCCTATGGTTCCCGCAGGCGTCTGCTAAAGTTGCTGAGCACCCTCCTTCAAAGAGGCAGGGGAATTTTTCCCCTACAACCCCTTCATTTTTTTACTTATGCACAGTGTAAGTAAAAAAATATAAAAGCCTTTGGATTAATCCAAAGGCTTTTGATTATATTAATTCTCTAATATCTTTAGTTGGATGATTTGGGTACTCAAATACTTTTCCTTCCCAAGTTCTAATTGTTGCATAATCTTTTCCTCTCGAAATTAAGTACTGAGGAAGCAGTGGAGTTTTACCATTTCCATTTGGAGCGTTTACAATGTAGTTTGGAATGGCAATACCTGATGTGTATCCTCTTAAGTATTCCATAATCTCTAAACCATCATCAATAGATGTGTTAAAGTGAGCAGTTCCTATAACGTGCTTTGCATGGAATATATAATATGGACGTACTCTTATTTTAACAAGTTCTTGATTCATAGTTCTCATTACAAATTTATCGTTGTTGATTCCATTTAAAAGTACCGCTTGATTTCCTAGAGGAATACCAGCGTTTGCTAACTTTGCACATGCCTCTTTAGATTCAGCTGTAATTTCTTGTGGATGATTAAAGTGTGTGTTTAAGAATACTGGATGATATTTTTTAATCATGTTAACTAAATCATCTGTAATTCTTTGTGGCATAGTTACAGGAGTTCTAGAACCCAAACGTATAACTTCTACGTGGTCTATTTCTCTTAAAGATTTTAAGATCCATTCTAGAGTTTCATCTGTAAGACATAAAGAATCTCCACCAGTTATTAATACGTCTCTGATTTCAGGATTTTCTTTAATGTAATCTATAGATTCCTGAATTACTTCCCTAGATCTATGCTCATCTACTCCACCTATGTTTCTTCTTCTTTGGCAATGTCTACAATACATAGGGCATTGGTTAGTTACGTTTATGATTAATCTATCTGGGTATCTTCTAGTTATAGAACCAGCAGGGTTAGTAGTTTCTTCTCCCATAGGATCTGCGTTAGCATCTGTCTCTACAAGTTCTGTTCCCGTTGGGATAGATAATAATCTTACAGGGTCATATTTATCGTCTGGGTCGATTAAACTTAAATAGTATGGAGTAAGACCCCATCTAAATTCCTCTCCAACTCTTTTTATGTCATTAACTTCTCTTTCAGTTAAGTTTATGAACTTAGATAAAGTATCTATATCTGATATTCTATTTTTTAATTGCCACTTGTGATTTTTCCAATCTTCCATAGTACCATTAAAGTGTTTTAATATATTATCTCTTCTTGCTTGAATTTTATCTTCAATATCTAAACCTCGAGTTATATACTTCTTAGCTTCTAAATAATCTGTGATTCTTCCCTTTAACTCAGCAGCTCTTTCTAGAGATACTAATCGTTTAGCAGTAGTCATTTTATATTCATTCCTTTCAAGTTCTAAAAACTTCAACAATTTATATTAAATGTAAAATTTTTCATGTGGTGTTAGTACCTAGTGCTAAAAGCACGTATTAAATTATAGCATGACATGAAAAAGTTGTAAATGTAAATTTATGATAATTGTAACTTATAGAATATTTTTCAAGGGCTAAAGGTCGTTTAAAGTCATAAAATATATATGAGTGTTTTTTTAGGTTTCATAATAAAAAATTCCAATATTTAAGTGTGAGGTATAAAAGATGAAAAAAATATTTTTCATGAGCATTTTTATTAGTCTTCTCTTTGTTAACATAGTAATGGCTACAACGAAATATGGGGAAAATGAAATACCTATATTAGTGGTTAATGATGAAATTATTAGATATGAAGATAATTATGGTGAAATGAAAGATAATAGGGTATATGTACCCTTAAAGGATTTTTCAAAAGCAATAGGTGGAAAGATGGAATGGAATGAAGATACTAAGAGAGCCATAATTAGAAAAGATACAAAATGGATAGAGTTTGATTGTAATTTGAAAGCTATTTTAACGAGCCATAATATATTAATCTTAGATAGTTTTTATATTAAGGAAAATACTAGCATGATTCCTTTAAGATATGTGGCAGAGTATTTTGGATATGAAATAAGATACGATCTTCATGAAAATTATGTACAAGTATATAACCTTATAGACAGTAAGGAAATGGAAGTACTTAAAATTATAAAAGACAAGGTAAAGAAAGAGAGATTATTCATAAAGGCGGAAATAAAAAGAAAGAGAGAAGAGGAAGCTAGAAGAGCTTCCATGGAAATGAAAAAATATGGAAAAATAGTTTATATAACCTTTGATGATGGACCTGGAAAATATTCCTTAAAAATATTAAATATATTAAAAAAGTACAATGTAAAAGCTACCTTCTTTATGTTATCAAATCGAATAAAAAATTATGAAGATGTGGTAAGGAGTCAAGTGGAGTATGGAAATACCATAGGACTTCATGGAGTAAGCCATAATGTAAAAATAATATATTCTTCTCCTAAGAAGCTGGTATCAGAGATGCAAATATGCAATGATGCATTAGAAAAGGTAACAGGAATTAGGACTAATTTAGTTAGGGTACCATATGGTAGTGTACCTTATATGAAAAAGCCCTTTAGGAGGGCCATTACCAGGGCTGGATATAATGTGTGGGATTGGAATGTGGATAGTAAAGATGGATTAAAACTGAATGTGCCTCCAAATGAAATTATAAGGCAAGTGAAAAAACAATTACCTTATCAGAATCAACCTATAATATTATTTCATGAAACAAAATCCACCGTAGAAGCCCTTCCAATCATATTAGATTATTTGACTAAACAAGGATATATAATATTACCCATAGAAAGTGAAGATAGGCCTTATAATTTTTGGCCAACCATGTAAATTTGATGTTATAATTTAATAGAAATGTAAAAAAGATAGAATACGGAGTAAAAGGTGGGAATGTGATTATGCAATATGTAGAATATGGGAAAACAGGCAAGAAAGTATCTGTAGTAGGCTTTGGTGGTATGCGTTTTGATATGGGACGTTCACTAGAGGAAAACGCAGATATAGTTAGATATGCCTATGAAAAGGGAATAAACTATTTTGATACAGCACCAAATTATTGTGAAGGCCAAAGTGAAATCATATTTGGGGAAGCTTTTAAAAAGATGGACAGAAATAAATTTTATGTTTCAACAAAGGGTATGCCTACAAAATATGATACGGCAGAGAAGGCCATAGAAGCTGTAAAAACATCATTAGAAAGATTAAAAGTCGATAAAATAGATTTTTATCATGTATGGTGCCTAAGAAAAATGGAACATTATCATTTAGCCATGAAACCAGGGGGACAATATGAAGGTTTACTGAAATGTAAAGAAGAAGGATTAATTGATCATATAGTTTTTTCATCTCATCAACCAGGTCATGAAATTAAAGAAATACTTATGGATGATAAGTTTGATGGGGTTTTATTAGGTGTAAATATATTGAACTTCCCTTATAGATGGGACGGAGTAGTAGCAGCTTATGAGAGCGGCTATGGTACAGTTGCCATGAACCCCTTAGCTGGTGGTGCCATTCCTAAAAATGAAGAAAAGCTTTCCTTTTTAAGTGATGGAGAAAAAAGCGCAACAGAAACGGCTTTAGAATTTTTAATTGGGTCTAAAGAAATGACCATAACATTAAATGGCTTTACTACAAAAGAGCAAGTGGATACAGCCTGTAGAATTGCAGATTCTGCTGAAATTAAGCCAGCCCATGTGGAAAATTTAAAAAATAAATTAGGAGAAAATTTAAATTCCATTTGTACAGCCTGCGGATATTGTTGGGATTGTCCTATGAAAATACCAGTACCATCTTATATGCAAGTATATAATGAAAAACAAATGTTTAATGCAACTGATGAAAATATGGGAAAAATATTGAAAGGCTCTAATGAATGGGGACTATTAGTGGGAAAAAAAGCAAGTGCTAAGGATTGTATTCAATGTGGAAAGTGTGAAGAAATTTGTACTCAGCATTTACCAATAATTAAAAGATTAAAGGAAATTGAAAGCTGGGAACAGTAAGGTAAATAAGGGGGACATATGAATAAAGAGTATAAGCGGTCTATAAGCTTAACTTTAATATTTACCATAGCTGTATGTATGGTATTGACAGGAACCTTGACTTACTTGTCCACTTCCCTTACTAAAAACATAATGTTAGATTTAGTAAATGAAAATAGCTTTAGACAGGTACAGGCCTGTTCTAAGGCTATTGGAAAGTGGATAGATAGTAAAGAAACATTATTATATGAATGGGCAATTCCTATAAAAGAAGACGGCAAAATAGACAAAGACGACATAGAAATATTAAAGAGAAGATTAGATTATACATCAAATAAATTTGTGAATTTATTTCTAATAAGTAAAGATGGAATTAAATATGATGTGAATGATAAAAATGAGAATGTAAAATTTCGATATTTTTATTATAAACTAATGAATGGGCAAAAATATACGTCCAATGTAGAAAAATTGGACAGTTTTTTGATACTTAATATGGCCATACCCATAAGGAGTGGGGGAAAAGTTATAGGGGCCATAGGTGGTAGTTTAGATTTAAAATACATAAATGAAATAATGGAAGAATTTAAAATAATATATGATGATTCGTATAGTTATCTGGTAGATAGAGATGGGTATATATTACTTCATCCTGATATGACTATGATAAAAGAAAATGTGAAAATAGAGTCAGATAGAATAAGTGAAGAAATCGTGGTTAAGTTTAAAAATGTATTAGAATCTGATATGGGCATATTAGAATATAACTTTGAAGAAGTTCACTCTAGGGCATATTTTATAGAAATTCCTGGCGCAAATAATTGGAAGCTCATAACAAAAATAGTTACAGATTCCTTATATGCACCCGTTAAAGAAAAAACAGATAGGTTATTATTGTTAGCCACAATGGGTATATTTATTATAGGAATAGTATCCATAATAATAGGAAGAGTAATAGCCAAACCTATTTTAAGTCTAAGTGAAGATGTTACTAATAAAACAAAAGAATTAAAAGAAACAAGGGAATATGATAAGTTGAAAACTGAATTTTTTTCTAATATATCTCACGAATTAAAGACTCCTTTAAATTTAATTTTTTCTACTACTCAATTATTAGAGCTATATGTAAAAAAGGGAAATGGTGTATTAGAGGAAAATGTATTATATAAACATACGAAAATATTGAGACAAAATTCAAATAGGTTACTTAGGCTTATTAATAATTTGTTAGATTCTACTAAAATAGAATCTGGGTTTATGAAGCTCAACTTAAAGAATATGAACATAGTAGAAATTGTAGAGGATATTACCTTATCCACCGTAGAATATGTAAGTAGTGAAAATAAAGAAATAATATTTGATACGGATGTGGAAGAAAAAATAATGGCAATTGATTCGGAAAAAATAGAAAGAATTTTATTAAATTTAATATCTAATGGAGTGAAGTATACTAACCCAAAGGACACTATCCTAGTTAAGATAGAAGACGGAGAGAAATTCATAAGGATTATAGTAAAGGATACGGGCATTGGTATACCTCATGATCATAAAGAGAAAATCTTTAAAAGATTTACCCAAGTTCATTCTTTGTATAATAGGCAAAAGGAAGGCAGTGGAATTGGTCTTTATATAGTGAAATCTTTAGTAGATTTACACAAAGGAAATATAGGACTTGAAAGCGAAGTTAATAAGGGATCCACTTTTATTGTTGAATTACCCATATACACTATTGGAGAAGAGTGTGTACTTCAGTCTAAAAAAATACCAGAACATGAAGGCGATACAAGAAGAGATATAGAATTTTCAGATATATATTAAGAAGAAGTGTTAAGGGGTAGGACCTAGCGTATTGAACATACACTCGTAATCTTAAACCCCAAATTCTTAACCAATAAATAATCCTTTTGAATAGACTTATATTATAATGGTAAGAATGATTAAATGGATATGAAAAATATATGTATAATAAATCAAAAAAATAGTTGACAAACGAAATTTATGATATAATATAAAGGCTATGTAAAAGTTTTATTAAAAAGAATATTAAGGATTTAACAATAGAGGAGGAAATGAAATGAATTCAACATTCGTAAAGAAGGAAAACAATGAAGTAACTTTAAAATTAAACATCCCAGCAGATGATTTTAATAAAGCTGTAGATAAGGCTTACAAGAAGATGAGAGGTAAATTTAACATTCCGGGATTCAGAAAAGGAAAGGCGCCTAAGTTTGTAATTGAAAATAACTATGGAGCAGGAATCTTCTATGAAGAAGCTATAAATGAAATTTTCCCAACAGCTTATGCAGCAGCAATTGATGAGCATAACTTAGAGCCTGTGGATAGACCATCATTAGATGTAGAAGAAATTAAAAAAGGTGAAGATGTAGAGTTAGTTGTAACTGTTACTGTTAAACCAGAAGTAGAATTAGGGGAGTACAAAGGTATAGAAGCTGAGAAAAACGAGTATAATGTTAGTGACGAAGATATTGAAAAAGAAGTTGAAATGTTAAGAGAAAGAAATTCTAGATTATTAGCTGTAGAAAGACCAGTACAAGATGGAGATACAGTTATCATAGATTACAAAGGATTTGCAGGAGATGAGCAATTTGAAGGTGGAACAGCAGAAAAGCAAACTCTAGTAATCGGTTCTGGACAATTTATTCCAGGATTTGAAGAACAATTAGTAGGTAAAAATGTTGGAGATGAACTAGATGTAAATGTAACATTCCCAACTGAGTATCATGCAGAAAATTTAGCAGGAAAAGAAGCTAAGTTTGAAGTTAAAATACATGAAGTAAAAGAAAAGGAATTACCAGAGTTAGATGATGAATTTGCAAAGGATGTAAGTGAATTCGATACTTTAGAAGAATTAAAAGCAGATATTAAGGGTAAAAGAGAAGAAGCAGCAAAGAATAGAGTAGAAGCTGAATATAAAGATGCATTAGTAGAAAAAGCAGTAGAAAACGCTAAAATGGACATTCCAGCATCTATGATTGAATATGAAATAGATGAAGTAGTAAATCAATATGCATATCAATTACAATACCAAGGTCTAGACTTAGATACATACTTAAAGTACACTAACACAACTATGGATGATTTAAGAAACCAAATGAGACCAGAAGGTGAAAAGAGAGTTAAGACTAGACTAGTATTAGAGAAAATTGTTGAAACTGAAAACATTGAAGTAAGCGAAGAAGATGTAGAAAAAGAAATGGAAAGATATGCAACTCAATACAAGATGGAATTAGATAAGTTTAAATCAACTTTAAGAGATGCTGATGTAGATAACATTAAAGACACATTAAAAATGTCACAAGCAGTTACTTTCTTAGCAGATAATGCAAAGAAAGCTGAGTAATTTTCTTAAGCTAGGAGGATTGATACAATGGCTTTAGTACCAATGGTAGTTGAACAAACTAATCGCGGAGAAAGGTCTTATGATATCTATTCAAGATTATTAAAGGATAGAATAATTTTCTTAGGCGATGAAGTGAATGATCATACGGCAAGTTTAGTAGTTGCACAACTTCTATTCTTGGAAGCAGAAGACCCAGATAAAGATATTATGATCTACATAAATTCACCAGGTGGAAGTATTACTGCAGGTATGGCTATTTATGATACAATGCAATATATAAAGCCAGATGTTTCTACTATATGCATAGGTATGGCAGCAAGTATGGGAGCATTTTTACTTACAGCAGGAGCTCCGGGAAAGAGATTTGCTCTTCCAAATTCGGAGATAATGATACACCAACCATTAGGTGGAACTCGTGGGCAAGCAGAGGACATTAGAATTCACGCTGAAAGAATTGTTAAGATGAGACAAAAATTAAATGAAATTTTAAGTGAAAGAACTGGCCAGCCTTTAGAGAAAGTTTCAAAAGACACTGATAGAGATTACTTTATGAGTTCCGAAGAAGCAACAGCTTACGGAATAATCGATAAGGTAATAACTTCTAGATAGTAGAGGTGAAGATATGTCAAGATTTGACGAAAAAAAACAATTAAAATGTTCCTTTTGTGGGAAATCTCAAGATCAAGTAAGAAGGCTTATTGCTGGTCCTAGTGTCTATATATGTGATGAGTGTATTGAACTTTGTCAAGAAATCATCCAAGAAGAGTTTGATGAAAGCATAGAAGTTGATATGGGCGATTTACCTAAGCCAAAGGAGATCAAAAACATATTAGCTGAATATGTAGTAGGTCAAGAAAGAGCTAAGAAGGCCTTAGCTGTAGCTGTGTACAATCATTATAAACGTATTAATCATACGGGTAAAAAAGATGATATAGAAATTCAAAAGAGTAATATAGTTATGGTAGGTCCAACAGGATCTGGAAAGACTTTACTTGCTCAAACATTGGCTAAAATATTAAATGTACCTTTTGCCATAGCTGATGCTACTTCATTGACAGAGGCTGGATATGTGGGAGAAGATGTGGAAAACATCCTATTAAAACTTATTCAAGCGGCTGATTATGATATAGAAAAGGCTGAAAAGGGAATCATCTATATAGATGAAATAGACAAGATAGCAAGAAAATCTGATAATCCGTCTATTACAAGGGATGTATCTGGAGAAGGTGTACAACAAGCCCTACTAAAGATATTAGAGGGAACTGTTGCTAGTGTTCCTCCACAAGGTGGAAGAAAGCATCCACACCAAGAATTCATTCAAATAGATACTACTAATGTGTTATTTATTTGCGGTGGTGCCTTTGATGGATTAGATAAGGTTATTCAAAAGAGAATTGGTAAAAAGACTATGGGCTTTGGTGCTGATATTCAAAGTAAGGAAGTAAAAGACATTGGTCAATTACTTGGTAAAATCGAGCCAGAAGATCTATTAAAATATGGTCTAATTCCAGAATTCGTAGGAAGAATTCCTGTTATGGTAACATTAGAGCAATTAGATGAAGAATCACTAGTGGCCATATTAAAGGAGCCTAAGAATGCTATAGTAAAACAATATAAAAAGTTGTTTGAAATAGATAATGTGGAATTAGATATAGAAGAGGATGCTTTAATAGAAATCGCTAAAAAGGCCATAGAAAGAAAAACTGGTGCAAGGGGACTGCGTAGTATTGTGGAGAACCTAATGCTAGATGTAATGTTTGAAATTCCGTCTAGGGATGATATAGAAAAGTGTGTAATAACTAAAGAAACAGTTGTAAACAAAAACGAACCTACTTTAGTTATTTCAGACAAAAAGAAAAAGAAAAAAGTTAAAAAAGAAAGCGCTTCATAAAAAAGCAAAAGGAGATGAATTAAATTCATCTCCTTTTAATTTAAATACTAACTTGCAGGAACTTGACCAAAATCAGTGTTTATATATTCCTTTAAATCCTCTTCAGACACACTTAGTTCAATAAATTCCTTTGCACTATCATCTAAAGGCATGTAATAAAATACTACATTTTCATCTTTAAAGTATAACCTTACTCCCTCTGCTTCTATTCCTTCTTTTATTCCTTTATCTTTAGCCTTTTGGTCTAGTATTCTCATTACTTCTTCTTTAGACTTAATAAGATTATCATACGTAATCTCATTTGAAGAATTCATATCTAGATTAATACTTTGTTGAATATTAATTTTACCATGACCTTGTATTTCACCAGTACCTTTGAATAATACACTTAATATATTTTCATCCATTCTCGTGATCTCATAGTCTATTTGCACATGGTTGTAAATATCTTCATTTCCATATATATCAGCAATTCTTTTTAAGCTTTGATTCATATAATCCATTAAAAGTTCTCCAGGATAATCTATAACTTGAGGATAATCTATTTTTGTATCTTTAGACTCTACCTCCAGAACTTCTTTAGTTATATTATAGTTTAAAACTAATTTGTTATCTTCAGTTTCCTTCTCTGATATATTTGATTCTTGTTTACTGCACCCTACAAAGGTGAAAATTAATAAAACTGCAACTACTAAACTTAATAATCTTTTCATAATTGTCCTCCTAGTATTTTTTATTACATGCATTAGACGGATGAATAATACAAAAAGTTTCACTAAATATAAAATTTATTTTTTTAGAGTAGAAATGTCTGTGTGAAAAAAACATTTGACAATATTTATTCTTTTAGCTATAATCATATACGTTGTGAAAAACAATTAAATATAATCTTATCAAGAGCGGCGGAGGGACTGGCCCTATGAAGCCCGGCAACCTAGATTAAATTCTGTGGTGCTAAATCCAGCAGGTGATACCTGGCAGATAAGGGACAAAGGAAATTTAACTTCTTGCATTATCTGCAAGAAGTTTTTTTAGTTTATAAGGAAATTAAAAAGTAATTAATGTGCACAGCTTTTTAAATTCAAATGATTGTCCCTAGAAAAATATGTACTTTATTTAAACTATACGTAGGAGGAAGGATTATGAATAATAAAAAAAGTAGTTTAGCATTGTTACCATTATTAGTTTTCTTAGTTATGTATTTAGTAACATCTATTATAATAGGAGATTTTTATAAGATGCCTGTAAGTGTATCTTTTCTAGTGGCTAGCATAGTAGCCATCTGTATGAATCCTAAGGAGAAGATTTCTCATAAAATAGAGATTTTTTGCAAAGGGGCAGGAAACACTAATATTATAATCATGTGCTTTATATTCATATTAGCAGGAGCCTTTGCTGGGGTGGCTAGAGAAATGGGAGCTGTAGATTCTACAGTAAACTTAGGTCTCAGCATATTACCAGGAAACATATTAATAGCAGGAATATTTGTAATTGGTTGTTTCATATCCCTATCTATAGGAACTTCTGTGGGGACTATAGTTGCCCTATCACCAGTGGCCATAGGGTTAGCTGAAAAGATAGACATATCTTTAGGCCTTGCTTTAGGTGCTGTAATTAGTGGAGCCATGTTTGGAGATAACCTATCTATGATATCAGATACTACTATTGCAGCGGCACGTACTCAAGGTTGTGAGATGAGAGATAAATTTAGGATGAACTTCTTAATAGTAGTACCAGCAGCCATTGTAACAGGGATTATATTTGTTTTAATAGGAAATGGAAACAATACTGCCATAGGAGGAGACCATCCATACAGTATAATTAAAGTAGTTACTTATTTAGTGGTATTAATAGGAGCTTTATCAGGAATAAATGTATTTGTAGTTTTAACTGGAGGAACATTATTTGCAGGAGTTGTAGGTATTATGACAAATTCCTTTGACATATGGGGTTTTGTATCAGCCGTATCTAATGGAATCAATGGTATGGCAGAGATTATAATAATATCCTTATTAATTGGTGGTATGGTTGAAGTAATCAAATTTAACGGTGGAATTAATTTCTTACTAGATTTTATTAGAAATAGAATATCTAGTAAAAGGGGAGCTGAATTTGGAATTGCCCTATTAGTTGGTGTGGTTGATTTGTGTACAGCTAACAATACTATTGCCATAGTAATGACAGGTCCAATTGCTAAAGATATAGCAGATGAGTATAATATAGAACCAAAGAGATCAGCTAGTATACTAGATACTTTTTCATGCTTCTGCCAGGGGATTATTCCCTATGGAGCTCAAATTCTTGTGGCAGTGGGAGTGGCATCAAATAAGGTTTCTTCATTTGATATAATGAGATATTTATACTACCCCTACTTAATGGGAATATGTGCAGTAATAGCCATATTAATAGGAGTGCCAAAGCTTAAAGAAGCATAATAAAAACAGGATAGGTAATACCTATCCTGTTTTTATTATGCTTCTTTAAGTATTATATTAACCAAGATCATCTTCAACTTTTTTTAGAAGTATAGATTGGTGATGATTTTGTCCAGGCATGATTTTTATATTGTATATTTTCTCCTTAAAATATCTTCCAAGATATGCATATAAGGTATAATAGCCTGGTGGCAAATTTTCGATGACGAAGTTTCCATTATCATCTGATTTAGTTTGGCATACTGGATATGTCTTAGAATCATCATAGGATCCAAAGTATAGTAAAACAATTGCATTTGGAGTGATTTCCCTATTACTTTTTGAATAGATTACTCCAGCGATTTTACCAGCAAAGTTATCCATATTATTATCCATAGTTAATTGAACATTTTGGAAATTAAATTGGGAAGGATGGGTTTCTAGGTGCTGGTCTTGGCCTAAATCATGCATGCTTTTTTGAATACTAGATTGATCTAGAGTTTTTTCAGTATTGTCTTTTTCTGTTAGGTATTCTGTTTCAATCACATCATTTTTTTTAGTAGAATCATTAATTTGGATTTCTTGTGGAAGATTTTCCCATGGACTCATAAAAGTACCTCCTATAATTTCTAAAAGGATTGGTGCTTATGTATATGATATTTTTAAAATGGTGGGGGGAAGCCCCCCACTATTTTAATGAATATCTAGCACCAAGGATGCTTCTTCTTATCTTCAATTTCGGCTTCTGCTTTAGCTTTGTTTCTATTTTTGTTCTTAGCATCTGCGTCAGCTTTATTTCTAGCTCTATTTTTAGCATCTGCATCTGCCCAAGCATCTGACCAAGCATCTGCGTCAGTATCTGCATCATTTTTAGATAATTGACCTTGATATTGTCTTTGATAAATGTGATTGTGGTTAGTTTGTTTATTATATTGAACTTGTTTATGCATATCTTTTTCTATTTCTACTTCTTTCTCTATTTCTACTTCTTTTTCTACTTCTTTTTCTTCTTCTTTATCAATATCTACATTAAGATTTCTATTTTTTGCTTCTGCTTTTGCTTTTGCATCTGCTTTTGCTTTTGCTTCTGCTTTTGCCTTTGCTTCTGCATCTGCTTTTGCTCTTGCTTTTGCTTCCGCTTCTAATATTTCAACTTTTATTTCTTCTATTAATCTTCTCTTTAATTCTTCATAAGATAATTCATTCATCATATTTTATTCCTCCACTATTATTTTAGTTATTTTTATTTAGATAAGCTCATATTTTTCTGTATGGAAGAGATATAAGCTTATTGAATTGTTGCAGTTGGTTGTCTTTCTAATTTATTGTATTAATTACTCGATAAAAAGGTGCTAGTTAATATTAAAATTTAGAGACATAACTTAGAAAGTTTCAACTTTACATCCTATCGTGAACCACAAATAGCATAGGATTAAGCAACAATTGCGGTGTGAAAAGGTACTTGGTTGATTCCCCTTCCACTAATTATATATGCATTTTTTTCTTATATCGTGACGAATATCACAGAAAATTATTAGATTCAAAGTTAAAATATTAACAATGAAACTTTTAAGGAGGTAGTCTATGGCGTATAAGGTTAGCATTAAACAGTTTAATCACGTCCTAAATACTTTATCTGATAAATATAAGATTTACGGACCTAAAAAAATAGAGAAAAAGGGTAGATATTCAGATACGGATCTAGTCTGTTATAAGCCCATTAGTGGCCTTGATGAAATGGAATTAAATGAAAAGAGTTTCTTTTCTCCAAAGGAAATCATTTACCCAATTCGTGAAACTCTATTTTACTTTACAGAAGACAACGTATCCGTTCCTTCTGTACCTGATGAAAAGATTATAATTTTCTTAAGACCATGTGACATAAATGGAATGAAAAGATTAGATACAATATTCTTACAAAATGGACCAGAACAAGATTTCTATTATAAGAGATTAAGAGAAAAGGTTAAGTTCTTCATGATTGAATGTAATGAAGGATTTGATTCATGTTTCTGTGTGTCCATGAATGGAAACAAAACAGATGAATATGCAGTAGCATGTAAATTTAATAATGACAATGTAATATTAAATATACAAGATGAGGAATTTAAGGCATTATTCAGTGAAGGAGCTGAAGAAGTTCAACATGAAGTAGAATTTGTTGAAGAAAATAAAGTGAAGGTAGAAATACCTCCAGTAGATAAGGTAACTAAAGAAGTATTTGAAAATGATATATGGACAGAATACACTCACAGATGTATTGGCTGCGGAAGATGTAACACATCTTGTATAACATGTGCATGCTTTACTATGCAAGATCAACACTATGGAAAAGATAATAAAATGGGCGAAAGAAGAAGAGTGTGGGCATCATGTCAAGTAGATGGATATAGCACAATGGCAGGAAACCATGACTTTAGAACAAAAAAAGGCGACAGAATGAGATTTAAGACTATGCATAAGATTAACGACTTTCACAAGAGATTTGGTTTCCACATGTGTGTAGGCTGTGGAAGATGTGATGATGTGTGTCCAGAATATATATCATTCCCTAAGTGCATAGAAAAAGTGAACGAAATAGTAAAGGGGGATTCAAATGAATAATCCATATTTACCAAGACCTATAAAGATAATAGATAGATGGGAAGAATCAGGAATAGACCATACTTTTAGAGTAGAAAATGATATGAATCTAATAGGTGGACAGTTCTTACAACTATCTATACCAGGTGTGGGAGAAGCCCCTATATCTATAAGTGACTTTACTGATAAATATTTAGATATGACCATAAGAAAAGTAGGAAAGCTTACAGATGGAATATTTGATTTACAAGCAGGAGATAAAATTTTTGTTAGAGGACCTTATGGAAATGGATTTAATCTTGACCAATATAAGGGAAAGAACCTTGTAATAGTTGCAGGAGGAACAGGTCTTGCGCCTGTAAAAAATGTAGTTAACTATTTCTATAATAACATGGATTTAGTAAAGAGTTTTACACTAATAGTTGGATTTAAAACTCCTAATGATATTTTATTTAGAGATGAAATTAAAAAGTGGAGTGAGAAAATAAATGTAGTGCTTACTGTAGATTCAGCTGATGAAAGTTGGACTGGAGAAACAGGTTTAGTAACAAAACATATAGCTGTATGTGATATGAAAGATTTAGATAATACGGAAGTAATAGTAGTAGGGCCTCCTATTATGATGAAGTTTGCAACAATTGAGTTTGTAAAAAGAGGTTTAGCGGAAGAAAAAATATGGGTATCCTTTGAGAGAAAGATGAGCTGTGGAATTGGTAAATGCGGACATTGCAAGATAGATGAAACCTATGTATGTTTAGAAGGACCTGTATTTAACTATGTAAAAGCTAAAGAACTTATTGATTAATGGAGGTGATTTCGTGAGTGTAAATGTTAAAAAAGTTAAAAAAAATGCCTATAGAATAACAAAGGTAAGGGGAAAAACTGCTTTAAGAGTAAGAATTCCAGGTGGACATATGGAAGCTAAACATTTTGCAATCTTACAAGAAATTGCAGAGAAGTTTGGAGATGGTGGAGTTCACTTAACTACTAGACAGGGGTTTGAATTATCAGGAATTGACTATGATAAAATACCTGAAGTGAATAAAATGGTTGCGCCTATTATAGAAGACTTAGAATTAAACATTGGTGTTGAAATTGCAAATCCAGAGAATGGATATCCAGCAGCTGGTACGAGAAATGTATCTGCCTGTATTGGTAACAGGGTATGTCAAATTGCCAATGACAATACTACAAGAATTGCTCAAAACATAGAAAAGGCCATATTCCCAAATCATTACCACTTTAAAATTGCTGTGACAGGATGTCCAAATGACTGTATAAAGGCACATATGCAAGATTTCGGAATCATATGTACTACTGAACCTCAGTATGATGAATCTAGATGTATTTCATGTGAAGCCTGTGTTAAGAACTGTAGAATAAGGGTTACAGAAGCACTAACTATGGAAAATAGAAAAGTAAAGAGAGATCATAGAAGATGCTTAGGATGTGGAGAGTGTGTTTTAAAATGTCCAACATTAGCTATGACTAGAAGCACTGAAAAGAGATATAGAATGGTAATCATGGGTAGAACAGGAAAGAAAAATCCAAGATTAGCTAGAACTTTTCTAAGATGGGTAGATGAAGATACTATTATTAAGGTAATTAAAAATGCATACGAATATGTGGATAGATATATAGATAGAAGTCTACCAAAGGAGCACGTAGGATATATAGTTGATAGAACTGGATACGAAGTATTTAAAAAAGAAGTATTAGAAGGTGTTAATCTGCCAGAGGGAGCAGACGTTGCTGAATATATTGACTTTGGTGGATACAAGTATGAAAGGGATGCTTTTTTAGATAAACAATAGCTAATTGTCGTTCGTTAATGGTTAATCGTTAAATATAAACGAATAACCATTAACAATTAACGACAAACGAATAAGAATAAAAGGAGGGCAACTGATGTTTGGAGAAGTTGTGGAAAAAATATCTAATGCAGCTAAGGCGAAAGCTACTCTAGTAAAAAAGAGTAAAGCTAAATACTTATTAGCATCAGCTTTAGCAGGATTGTATGTAGGTTTTGGAATTTTACTTATATTTACTATTGGTGGAATCTTAGGCTCACAAGGAAGTGTAGCTACTAAGATTGTAATGGGAACTTCATTTGGTATAGCACTTAGTTTAGTAATCATGGCAGGATCGGAATTATTTACTGGGAATAATCTAATAATGACTATAGGAGCATTGAGAAAGAAAGTAACCTTTGGAGATGCTATGAACGTTTGGTTCTTTAGTTATATTGGAAACTTTGTAGGATCTATTTTAATTGCAGGACTGTTTATATTAACAGGACTTGCCAGTAAAGAAAGTACAATGAACTTCATATTAAAAGTTACTAATGCTAAGATGAATGGAAATTTCTCTGAATTATTCTTTAAAGGAATATTATGTAACATATTAGTTTGTTTAGCAGTATTTTGTGCCATCAAACTAAAAGAAGAAACGGCAAAGTTAATAATGATATTCTGGTGTTTATTTGCTTTCATAACTACTGGATTTGAGCATAGTATTGCTAATATGACAATTTTATCTATGGGACTTATGCTTCCTCATCCAGAGACTATCTCTATTGCAGGGATGTTTAACAACTTAATACCAGTGACCTTGGGTAACTTCGTAGGTGGATCATTATTTGTTGGAGTTTCCTATTGGTTCATATCAAAGGAAGACTAAAAAGATAATAGTTAAACCTAGATTAAAGGGATGTGACGAAAAAAAGTTACATCCTTTTTGTGGTTGTATTTGTTTTTTATTAGTATTTAAGGGTAAAATAAGTTTATAAGGAGGCCATATGAAGATTACTAGGGAAACTTTAATAAACATACCCATACTTGAGAATATAAAAGAGGAAAGTATAGATTATCTTATGGATAATTATTCGGTGGTCACACTAAAAAAGGGCGATATATTATTTCATGAAAAAGGAAAGATAAATAGATTCTACATATTATTAAAGGGAAAAGTAAGTCTTTATAAGATAACTAGCTTTGGCCATAAAAAAGTCATGTATATATTAAATTCTAGGGAAGTCATAAATGAGAATGTATTTGATGAATATGCAGCTACAGTTAGTTGTGAAGCATTTCAAGATATTATCCTTTTATCCTATGATAAAAAAAAATTCATGGAGCTTATGGAAAAGGACTTTATATTGACTAAGAACATATTATTCTCTTTAAGTAAAAAGACGAGAAGATTATACAGGCAACTGAAAAACTCCGTATCAATTAAGATTGAGAAAAAGATTGCATCAAAACTTTGGAAGTTAGGTAAAGATTTTGGAGTAAAACGTGGAGATGGAAAAATCCTAATAGATTTAAAAATTAGTATTACTTACTTAGCAGACATGATAGGAAGTTCTAGGGAAACCATATCAAGGGGAATAAAATCATTAGAAAAATTACAAATACTGGAACTAAAAAACAAAAAAATAATACTAGATTTGAAAAAGGTATCAGATTATTACCATGAAGTCTTATAATCATTGAAAAAACTATTTTGTTTATATATAATAGTGTTATTGTGAAAAATCCTAGTAAATATGGAAAAATCTCTATGATAATTCCTATAAATTATTAAAAGGCCACAATAGGGAATAACATAGCATATAGATACAAAAAATATAAACAAGATTATAACCTTAAGGAGTAGATATTAGTGGAAAAGAAGGATAAAATACAAGAATTACCTCTCATTCCCCTAAGGGGACTTTCCATATTTCCATATATGGTCCTACATTTTGATGTGGGAAGAGAAAGATCAATAAAAGCATTAGAAGAGGCAATGCTTAATGATCAAATGATATTTTTAAGTTCCCAAAAGGATGCGGCAGTAGATATTCCTACTGTGGATGACTTTTATAGTGTAGGAACTATTTGTAAAATAAAACAAATGCTTAAGTTACCAGGAGATGCTATTAGAGTACTAGTTGAAGGAATAAGTAGGGCATCTATTGAAGAAGTAATTGATGATGATCCATATTTTAAATGTAGTGTAGTAGAGCACTTAGATGAAGAAATAGAAATGGATAAAGAGATAGAAGCACTAATGAGAAACATAGTTACAGAGTTTGAAAATTACATAGAAGCTAGCAATAGAATTTCTCCAGAAGTATTTTTAACAGTAACATCCATAAATGAACCAGGAAGACTTTGTGATGTTATAGCATCTAACATGGTTTTGAGAATAGATCAAAAACAAGAAATACTAGATGCCCTTGAAATTAAAGATAGATTAGAAGTAGTATATGCTTTACTAGTAGAAGAGGTAGAAGTATTAGAAATAGAGAGAGAAATTCAAGCTAAGGTTAAAGGTAAAATCAATCAAGTACAAAAGGAGTACTACTTAAAGGAACAATTAAAGGCCATTCATGAAGAACTGGGTGAAGATGGAGATCCAGAAGATGAGATGGACGAATATAAGGATAGACTAGGAAAATTAAAGCTACCAAAGGACGTGGCCGAAAAGGTAGAAAAGGAATTGAAGAGATTATCAAAGCTATCACCTTCTTCTGCAGAAAGTGGAGTTATTCGTACATACATAGAGTGGATATTAGATCTACCTTGGAACAAGCAAACTAAAGATAGAATAGATATTAAAAAGGCAAAAGAAATTTTAGATGAAGATCATTATGGATTAAAGGACGTAAAAGAGAGAATTCTTGAGTATTTAGCTATTAGAAAATTGGCTAAAAACATGAAGGGACCTATTCTGTGTTTAGTAGGACCTCCAGGAGTAGGAAAGACATCCATAGCCAAGTCCATAGGTCGTGCACTTAATAGAAACTTTGTAAGAATGTCTTTAGGTGGAGTTAGGGATGAAGCAGAAATAAGAGGACATAGAAGAACATATATTGGAGCTATACCAGGAAGAATAATGAGTTCTATTAAAGAATCAAAATCTAAGAATCCCGTATTCTTATTTGATGAAATAGATAAATTAGCTAGTGACTTTAGAGGTGATCCTGCTTCAGCATTGCTTGAAGTATTAGACCCTGAGCAAAACAAAGAGTTTGTGGACCACTACTTAGAAGTGCCATTTGATTTATCTAAGGTTTTATTTATAACAACAGCAAATAGTCTAGGTACTATTCCAAGACCACTTTTAGATAGAATGGAAGTAATTGAAGTATCAGGGTATACAGAAGAAGAAAAAGTTAAGATAGGACAAAAATACTTACTTCCAAAACAAATAAAAGAGCATGGGTTTAAAAAGACAAACTTAGAGGTATCAGAGGCCGTAATAAGGGATGTTATAAATTATTATACTCGTGAGTCTGGAGTAAGAAATTTAGAAAGACAACTGGGAACTCTTTGTAGAAAAACAGCTAGAAGGATAGTTGAAAAGGATGCTAAAAAAGTTAGAATTACCACATCAAATCTGAAAAACTATCTAGGAAATAAAAAATACAGATATGACCTAATAAAGGAAGATCATGAAGTAGGAGTAGCTACAGGACTTGCTTGGACAAGGGTTGGTGGAGACACATTATTCATCGAAGTAAGTAGTATGAAGGGTAATGGAAAACTAGTTTTAACAGGACAACTTGGAGATGTAATGAAAGAATCTGCAAGGGCAGGACTTACATATATAAGATCTAAGTGTGAGGAACTAGGAATAGATGAGGAATTCTATAAGACTAGGGATATTCATATACATATTCCAGAAGGAGCCATACCAAAGGATGGTCCATCAGCAGGAATAACTATGGCAACGGCCATGATATCTGAATTATCAGGAGTTCCAATAGATAAGAATGTAGCCATGACTGGAGAGGTAACCTTAAGAGGAAGGGTATTACCAGTAGGTGGAATAAAAGAAAAGGTATTGGCAGCTCACAGGGCAGGTATAAGAAAAATACTACTTCCTATAGATAATGAGAAGGATATAGAAAAAATACCAGCTAATGTGAGAAAGAACTTGGAATTTTTCCCAATGGAAAATATGGACCAAGTAATAGAACATGCCTTAGTTAAAGAGGAGAAAACGGATGAAAATTAGAAGTGCAGAAATATTAATAAGTGCAGTAAAGCCAGCTCAATATCCAGAGGATATAAATCAACCTGAGATTGCCATGGCAGGCAGATCAAATGTGGGAAAGTCATCTACTATAAACATGCTATTAAATAGGAGAAAGCTTGCAAGAACTAGTTCAAGCCCAGGTAAAACTCAAACTTTAAACTTCTACGGTATAAATGATGAGTTTAGACTAGTGGATTTACCGGGATATGGTTATGCTAAGGTTTCAAAATCTGCAAAGGCCACTTGGGGAAATATGATGGAAACCTATTTAAGTGGCAGAGAGAATCTAGTAGCAGTATTTTTGCTAGTAGATATTCGCCACAAGCCTACTGCTCAAGATAAGCAAATGTATGAATGGATTAAACACTTTGGTTTTCAAGGTATTGTAATTGCCACAAAATCAGATAAAATAAGTAGAGGCCAAAGACAGAAGCATTTATCCATTATTAAAAAGGAGTTAGAAATGGAGGCAGATGATATCCTAATCCCAGTTTCAGCTCAAAATAGAGATGGAAAAGAACATGTTTGGAGTCTAATAGAAGAATTATTTAGAGTTAACGATTACGAAGTTAGAGAAGATTAATAAAACCGCCATTAGGCGGTTTTTTTATTGGTTGGAAATATTGAAGTATTTCAATTACCATATAAAATCCTTAAATTTATATGATAGAAATATGAACCATATATTATCTATTCACAATATATAATCTTAGTTCAATTTATTTAAATGAGAACACTTAAATAAATCTTATCTTCCACCTACTTAAAACTAAAAGCCTTAAATAAATGTAGAACCTACTAAAGTAGAATAAATACCCTACTTTAATATTGACTTTACTCCAATACTTCCAACTTAATATTTATAATAGGATGCTACCTATTATTAGTTTAGTGTGTATAATAAATAATCCTTTTATTCAAACTAGAAATAGATTATTAAGTAATAAAAGGGAGAGAAGAGATGAATATAGTTACTGGTGATAGATATTGGATAAAGAAAAGGGAAATTCCTAAAAAATACTCCTATTTACATAAAGATATAAAAACGGATGTTTTAATAATAGGTGGAGGGATTACAGGAAGTTTATGCTTTTACTATTTTAATAAAAACAATATAGATACTATCCTAGTAGATAAAAATATTATAGGATATTTATCTACTAGTGCATCTACCTCCATATTGGATTATTCCATGGATATAAATATGATAGGGGTTAGAGGGTTAATAGGAGAAAAAAGTGCAGCAAAGGCCTTTAAACTAACTAGAGAATCCATAGATCATATTGAAAGGATAATAAAGGAGGATTTAAATTCTGATTGTGGATTTATGAAAAAGGATTTATTATATTATACTAATAACAAATCTTATTATAATGTGTTTCACAAAGAATACAGTTTGAGAAAAAAACATGGTTTCAATGTGGAATTTTTAAAGGATAATGAGGAAAAGTTTGATTTTAATATTAAAAGCGCCATATATTGCAAAGATGATACGGCAGTACTTGACCCTTATGAACTGTCCCATGAATTATTAAATTATGGAGTTAAAAATGGCGGAAGTGTATTTGAAAACACTGAAGTAGTTAACATAAAACCTTTAAAAAACAAGGTTGTCATATATACTGAAAATGGATTTAAAATAGAAGCTAAAAAGGTCATAGTAGCTACCGGATATGAGGGGAGAGATTATATAAAAGAAAGGATAGTAAGGCTTACAAGAAGCTTTACAATAGTTACAAAACCCATTAAAAATACAGAGGGATGGCATAACTTATGCAATATAAGGGATGATAATAGCCCATATATCTATATAAGAGCTACAGATGATAATAGAATTATAGTAGGAGGGGAAGATCTAGCATTAGGTGGAATACGTAGTAAAATGACAAATTTAAAGCAAGAAGATGAAGTATCTTTAACAAAATATAAAACTTTAGAAAATAAAGTTAAAGAAATGTTTCCGCGTATTAAAGATATAGAAATGGAATATGGCTTTAGTGGATTCTTTGGGGAAACTAAGGATGGGTTACCTTATATAGGCAAATATGACGATCCTAATATATACTATTGTTTTGGATATGGATCAAATGGTATATTATATGGAAACTTAGGAGCCAGATTATTATTAGAATTATATAAAGAAAAAGAGAGTCCCTATTTAGAACTCTTCAGATTTAAAAGATAATCATGGGTTTTACCCATGATTATCTTTTAATATGTGTAAATGAATATCTATGTAAAAGCCATTTACACATATATGATTTTTTCACTTTTGAAGTAAAATAATTCATATTCTACCACTTTATTTTAAGATACGGACCCTCTTAACTTTCTAATTTTAAATGTGAATATGTGTGTAGGGATGTTAACTTCAGATATTATAATAGAAAATAATATTAATATTCCACCTACAAAACCACGAAATGGTAAAATTTCTCCTAAAATAATGAATGCGAATATGGCAGCGAATAATGGTTCACTAGATAGTATTAATGCTGCATGGGTAGCGTTTGTATTTTTTTGAGCTACATTTTGAATTAGGAATGCACCAGAAGTACAAACTATAGCTAAAAATAATATTCTACTCCATACATAAGTTCCTTGTGGAATTATGGGAGTTCCAACTATAAAAGATGCAATTAGACTAAGTACAGCTACTACTAATAGTTGAACAATAGTCAGGTTTATGGGATTTACCCTAGGTGCATATGTGGATACGCTTACAATATGACTAGCAAATCCAAAGGCGCAAATTAAAGTTAAAATATCTCCTCTCCCCAATTCTAGATTTCCATCTAAAGTCAAAAGACTAAGACCTATAATTGATATGAAAGCTGCTATTATAGATGCATTAGCAGGTTTTCTTTTTAGGATTATAGATGAAATTATAGGAACTATTACTACAGCAAGGCCACTTATGAAAGCCGATTTTGAGGCTGTAGTGTAGTTAAGACCCACTGTTTGAAATGCGTAGGCTAAAAACATGGCAATGCCTACTATAAGCCCGCTCTTTATAGTTTCTCTATCAATTTGTATAAAAGTTTTATAAAAAATAATTATACAACTAAAAGAAGCTATAAAAAATCTGACGGCTAAAAAATTAAATGTCTCCATGGCGTACAATACATCCTTAGTATATATAAATGTAGTACCCCATAAAATTGCAACCATAAGAAGTCCTAGGTTTGCCTTAAGTTGTCGATTCAATTGTTGTCCTCCTTCTAAGATGTCCATAAATATTCTAACACAAACTTTGCTAACTTAATATTAAAAATTGTATGATGTGTGGTAAAATTTACTTAATATGACAATGATAATATAAATAATGTTTAAGGGAAAATCAGGAGGGGAAATTATGTTAGATTTATTATTAAAGAGAAGAAGTATTAGAAAGTTTAAAGAGGATAAGGTAGAAGTTGAAAAGATAGAAAAAATAATTCAAGGAGCCCTACTTTCACCATCATCTAAAAACAAGAGACCATGGGAGTTTATAGTAGTAGAAGACAAGGAAATACTTGAAAAATTATCTCAATCTAAGGCAAAGGGAATTGCCTTTGTAAAGGATGCTCCATTAGCTATTGTAGTATTAGGAGAGAAGGAAGTAAGTGACGTGTGGATAGAAGATGTGTCCATTGCTACTACACTTATTCAATTAGAAGCAGAGTCCATAGGATTAGGATCTTGTTGGGCACAAATAAGAGAAAGATTCCATGATGATAATAGATCTGCCAGTGATTTTATAAGAGAAGTATTAAATATACCAGAGGACCTAGAAGTAGAATGTGTAGTTGCCATAGGATATGGAGATGAAGAAAAGAGACCTTATGATTTAGAAAGACTTAAGTATGAAAAAGTACATATGGGTGAATACGGAAAAAGCTTTAAATAGTATGACATAAAGAGGGGAATGGGTTCCTCTCTTTATTAATAAAAGGAGAAAGATACTATGAATAATAATGAAAAGCAGGTATATGATATTTTAGATAAGTTAAATATAGTCTATGAGAAAACAGAACATAGAGCTGTTTATACGGCAGATGAGGCCAATGAATTTGCTCCTGTAAAAAAGGGCATGTCTTGCAAAAACTTATTTTTAAGAAATAAAAAGGGAGAGGAACACTACTTAGTAGTAGTTCAAGATCATAAGAGATTAAATCTAAAGGAATTAACTAAAAAGATAGGATGTACTAGTTTAAGTTTTGCATCGGAAAAGAGATTGAAAAAGTATTTGAATTTAGAACCTGGTTCAGTAGGTCCCTTTGGAATACTAAATGATGAAAATAAAGAAGTAATAGTAATAATAGATGAGGACTTAAAAAATGCTGATTATGTAAATTTTCATCCTAATGTGAATACGGCCACGTTGTGTCTGGCTTATGATGATTTTACAAAGTACTTAAATTGGTGTGGAAATAAGATTAAATTTTTAGAAATATAGATATTTTTACATTTATGATGAAAAAGATTTATATTTAATAAAATGCTATTATAATCCATTACATACTCTATAATAGTATGGCAAACACTATTTTATATGGAATGAGTATTATTTCACCTATATAAAATAGTGTTTTTTATAGTATTTTAAGAATTGTAGGTGAAAAATCATATGAAAAATAACAATTCATTTACTTGTATATTAATGGTAAAGCTATAAATGTATGGGTGTGAAGAAAGAGGTTTAAATTCATGGCAAGGGAAGATTTTAAGTCAAAACTAATAACATGCATTTTTACAATAGTTATGTTGATTAGTCTTGTTGTATTTTTCATGAAAAAAGAAATATATTATATTATTTATGTGATTTTTATATATTTTACCTATGTTATTTTTCTTTATCTTGAAAAGAGAAAAATATTAAAAATGAAACTTTATATAAAAATATTGATTCTTGTCACAATTATCATAGATGTTGTAGGAGGGTTTTGCTTTAAGTTGTATGACGTTACAAAGTGGTTTGATAATGCTATACATATGTTTGGTAGTTTTTCATTCACACTTCTTTTAAATTATATTTTCCATGTGAAAAAAATTTCAGACTCTAAAATTGTAATTTTTGTTTATGCAACATCATTAGGTATTGCTACTGGGGTTTTTTATGAATTTGTTGAATTTGCTTTAGATATGATTTTAAAGACTACAACTCAGGAAGGGTTAATAGACACTAATTTAGATTTAATATTTGATACATTTGGTGCTATGATAGCATCTATTCTCATTATATACAGAAAAGATATCCATCAATATGAATAGGACACTCGTGAAGTTATTAAATAATAATTAATAAAGCCAGCTATATTAATAGCTGGCAGTTTTGTTAGTAAATACTTAAAAATCACTTTCGCATAGGGATTAAGACTACTACTTTTTTTTACCTATACTATACCCTAAGAAAGCACCTACTACTAATGGTGTTGGCCCAACTACGGTTACAACTAGGGCTGGATGCATTAGGAGACCACTAAATATTGAAAATAATAGGGCAAATGGCATTCCTGCAATATAACCAAATACTATTTTCATTTTATGTGTATATTCTAGATTTTTTCTTAAGAAGTATATTAATACTCCTCCTGATATAAAGCCTGTAGGAGCAAATACTAGACTTGACATGAATAAATCAAAGGGAAGTTTTGCAAACCTAATAAAAAATATTATATTTTGGATCATTGGAAATAACAAAGTTATGGGAATTAACCATAAATACGATAGCTTCTTTTCCATAGTGAATTCCTCCTTTAAAGTAGTATTATAAAATATGACTTGTTGAATCATAAGTTTTTAGTATAGTTTAATGTACCTCTTTGCTTATAAATTCATTATATATGAATCATGTGTACTTTATGTGTACGTTATGTATAGATAATATGTTTATTATAAAATAACTCTAGTATTTGTGTAGCTGAGGAAATAACACATAGATGTTATGGAGATTATATTTATTAGAATCTTGAATAAATTACATGAAGTAATGATGTTCAGTCTATAATATGGATTTGTGTAGTATAGAAAGTTTAGCTATGTAAGCTATATAGACTATTATAAAAAGAGAGGTATAAAAGGTGAAAAGGAATAAAGAAAATGAGTTGAGGAAGTGGTTATTTCCTGTAATCGCCATGATTGCTTATCAATATTCAAACTATATTCCAGATGAAACAATGAGTTATATATTAATTATTATAGCTTGTGCTCTTATGTATTATCTAGTGAAAGGTAGAATTAAGAAAGAGTCGTATTTATGGACGGGACTATATGCTTGCTTAACAGTAACAACAGTTATTGTAGTGATTATAAGATCATACAAAGGTAGTATCCATGAAAATCCTATTTATAATAAATATTTGTGGCCTGGGTTGGTAATATTCGGAACATTAGGATTGATATTTGGGATTTGGGGAAATTTTAAATATAGTGATGATTCTAGAAGAAGAGAAATGATAATGGTATTAATTATGGTAATAATTTTAGTGTGTATAGGTGTTGTTGGTTTCACTCTTCTTGATAAATTTGCCTAATATTGTATAGATTATCGTATTAGAATAGAGTAGAGAAAAACAAAATTATAAAGAATAATTTCATAAAAAAATGATAAACTTTGTAGTCTGGTAAGGAGAAGATGATGTTATGGATATGGAATCAATTATAGGTATTGTGCTATCAGGTATTATAAGTTTAATTATATATGATCATATAGGTAGGAATTTTACAAAACTTATAAAAATAATTTGTTTTGTATTTATGCCTATTGGAATACTTATTTGGATACATGAAATTTTTATCACTCATAGTATCTCATTTAGTCAGTTTGGAGCTATATATATAGCAGGTTGTTTATTTTTCGTGATTTTGTCTAGTATTGGAAAAATAACAGATGAATATCTAAATATGAATTCACCAAGGTCTGATCCTATTATTTTCCTTTATGTGGGTATTTTTATACTCATTGATTCTATTTACCTCTACATATTTGAAAAATAAGAGTAGATTTAAGGGAGAGAGACAATCAGCATGTGATAGATATCTTTGAATATGTTCTAATGAAAAAAACTCTATGCGAATGAATTATTAATATAAGACTATCAAGACACTTTTAATTATTAAAGTAACTCGTATGGAGTATTATTTAACTAAGGAGGTTGTAGATGTTTGAAAATGAATTTAACGAAAAGTATAATAAGCCTGCCATTTGGAGTCCAAAGAGTATTTTTTGGATAAGTGTTTTTTTTTCTTTTATTGCTGGCGGCATAATGTATATAATTAATTATAAAAGACTTGGATATACCCATAAGGTAAAGACACAAACATTTTACATTGTTTTGGCTATTATAGGGATTATTGTTGCGTCAACTTTTATAGAGATGAACTTAATTTCTTGGGGGATAAACCTAGTAATTGCAAATTTTTACAAAGACGATCAGAAGGAGTTGTTCGAAAATCATATTAAGCTAGGTGGCAAAAAGGCATCTGTTCGAATTCCTTTAATAGTATATATTTTGTGCACAGGTGTTTATTGGGGTCTGATTTATTGGGCTGATATTTTAGAAAATGAGGATTTGGGATTTACTCCACCTACTTCTAGCTATATCTATGAAAACCATCCTGAGCTGTATAAGGCCATTATAAAGAATGAAAATTTCAAGGGGGAATTTACAGTTGATTATGTACAAAGGCCTAAGGACAGCTATGCAAACCATATTCATGCTGAGGGTTTAATTAATGGAAAAGAGTTAAGAGTTGTATCTTCATATGAGAATGTTTACGAATATATACCTTATAAAGAGGTGTATATAAATGGGCAAATCCTTATGAGAAAAGAAGGGAAAGACAAGCCCTGGATTTCTAACCAATTATCAGAGGATAATAGAGATAAATTATATGAGTACAATTCATTCAAAGGGTATAGGATTATTTCTTTAAATAAATTGATTAGAGCATCTAAAGAGGATATTAGTAAATTAGAGAAGGTCAAAATACCAAAAACAGGAGAAATCAAGAGAGATTTAACTATGTATGAAATTACATTTCGTGAAAATGAAACTTTCACGTTTGCAAATCCTATAAATGATCGTGTCAATTACCTTGAAAATGGAGACAATACTGAATTTGACTTAACCCTATTGATTAATTCACAAGATGAAATTGTATGGGAATATGGTGGGTTTTTAAATAATATTGGGTATGAGAACTGTGAGATTGATTATGATCATATAGGTGAAGACATTAGTATTGAAAGGCCTGAAATAAAGTAAATGATAAGGCTGGTGTTAGCATGATAATGTGGATATGAAAATCTCAACCCTATAATTTTATTAAGTACATGTATTGAGGAGTAATATATTTATTCATTTTATTTAAATAAGGAACCGTAAATTTGCCAAAGAAAAAAACTCTAGTTTTTATACTAGAGTTTTTTTCTTTGGTGGAGCCAACGGGAGTCGAACCCGTATCAATAGACTGCCAGTCTACTATTCTCCCATTGAACTATGGCCCCAAAATATTATTCTTATAAATTATATTTTAAAAGAAATTACAAATAATGTCAATGTTTATTGTTCCCAATTTATTATTAAAAAAATTTAAATTAAACTATTTACAAATGAGAAATAATATGGTAAATTATAATTGCAAATGATAATCATTATCAAAAAAGAGGAGATGAAGCTCATGAAAAAAGCAGTTATAATATATTGGAGTGGAACAGGAAATACAGAAGCTATGGCTCAATCAATTTCTGAGGGAGTTAAGAATAAAGGTGTAGAAGTAGATTTAGTTACTGTAGATAATGCAGACGTAAGTATGGTAGAAAATGCTGATTTTGTAGCATTAGGTTGCCCTTCAATGGGAGCGGAAGTATTAGAAGAATATAGCATGGAACCTTTTGTAGAAAGTCTTAAAGATGTAAGTTTTGGTGGTAAGAAACTAGCTTTATTTGGTTCTTATGATTGGGGCGATGGCCAATGGATGAGAGATTGGGAAGAAAGAATGAGTGATTATGGAGCTGACATAGTTGGTGATGGATTAATGGTTCATTTAACTCCAGATAGCGATGGAGAACAACAGTGTAAAGAACTAGGCGAAAAATTAGTAGGATAATAGATTTAACAAGTACTTAAATTTGACATGGAATTAATGTAAAAACCTCAAAAAAGTTATGCGTATATTTAGCTCTTATCTGATGATGGATAAGAGTTCTTTTTTTATAGTATGTAGTTAAAACCTCGTATTTAGTGTAAAATATAAGTATAAACTCATATGTAGGGGGATTTAGCATGACTAAAAAGGGTATTTTGATAGTTAGTTTTGGTACTAGTTATGAACGAGGAAGAAAAATCATTGAATCTATAAATGATAAGATAAAAGAAACCTTTTGTGATTATGAAGTAAGACAAGCCTATACTTCTGAGAAGATTATTAAAAAGCTTGGTACTAGGGAAAATATCTGGATAGATACTTTAGAAGAATCCTTAGAAAAATTCATGTTAGATGGTTTTAGTGAGATCATATTACAACCACTTCATATAATTCCTGGTCATGAATATGAAAAGATAGTAAAAATAGTAGAAGAATATAAACATAAATTTAAAAAGATAGTATTGGGAAAAACTCTTTTATACGATGTGGAGGACTATGAAATTGCGGTGGATAGTATTTTAGAATATTTACCTAATACAAAGGAAGATGAAAAAATAGTATTAATAGGTCATGGGGCAAATCATCCTGCTAATAGTTCTTATCCCTGCTTACAAAGCTTTTTAAATGATAAGGGTGTAAATGCTTATGTGGCTACGGTGGAAGGTTATCCTATGATGGATAATATAATACCTAAATTAAAGAGGGATAATATAAAGAAAGTCATAGTAATTCCCTTTATGCTTATTTTAGGATATCATGTGAAAAAGGACGTATTTTCAGATAAGGAACATTCTACTAAGACTATGTTAGAGAAGGAAGGTTTCCAAGTGGAATGTAAGGTTGTGAGTCTTGGTGAATACTCTAGATGCAAGGATATATATGTGAATAAATTAAGACGGTTGATAGAAGGACAGTAATTATTTACTGTCCTTTCAATATGGTCTAAAATATGTAAATAAGGTAAAACTCTAAAAAAGGATAATAAATTTCAGTTGTAGAAATATATATTTAAAACATATAGTTATGGGGTGATTAAAATAGACAGGATATTTCAAAATTTCCCGGGAAAATTTTTAGTAAATGGCGAAAGAAATAGTGGGAAGACTAGTGCAGCCATAAAGTTATATAAAAAGTTAATAGAAAATAATATTAGTAGTGAAAAAATACTAGTTCTATATTCTGGCTCCATGGCAGGTCTAAATTGGAGAGAAAACTTAGTGTTTCCTAGTGTTAATAAAATAAATGGACAGACTTATTATTCCTTTATAAAAAGTGAGTTAAATATATATTGGCCTATAGTTTTAGAAAATTGTCATAGGATTAATAAAAAGCTTATTAAGCCTAAGTTCATGTCCTATGATTTAAGCTATTATATGATGAAGCTTTTAGTTAACCATTATAGAAATAAAAAGAATATATTATTAGATATTACATCCTCATCTGAGCGAGTTGCAAGGATGCTCATAAGCAATATTAATGTCTGTGCGGAAAACTTAGTGGATTTTGAAAAAATAGGAGAAAAACTATTTTATTCATTAGATCTTGCCACTACCCTTGAGCAAAATACTTATGATGAAATAAATACTGTAATTAATCAATATATAAGTAGTTTAATTGAAAAGGGAACGATAGATTATGCTTTAAGTGTGTACTTATACAATGAATTTCTAATTAAAGATGAAACATACTTAAAGAAACTAAGAAATAGATTTGAGTATGTTATGGTAGATGATTTTGAAAAAAGTAACAAGGCCATATTAAATCTCATAAATAAATTAGAACCTGAGGGCTTATATTTATTTGGTAATATGAAATTTAATAAAAGATATACTAAACATTTATTAGATTATATACAAATTCCTTTTGAAACTATAGATTTACTCTATAAAAGGGGTGAAAATTTAGTAGGAGATTTTACTCAAGATTTTGTAAATTATCATATGGAGGGACAGTCACATAGGGAAAGTCACATTCCTGTTAAGGTAGAGAATAATCATATACTTAGGGGTCAGATGATAGAAGGTATTTGTGAAAAAATAGAAAGACTATTTAAGCAGGGGTATAATGCCAATGATATGGTCATAATTACACCTATTAAGGATGAAATTTTAGAGTACAGTATAAGAGAAAAATTTGAGAATAATAACATAATGAGCTTCATAAATACGGAAAAAATAAGTAAAGATGAGCATATGCACTCCTTTGTATTTTTATGTGCCCTATGTAAAGATTTTAAAAAAGTAAATTTTAATAGGGATGATTATAAGAAATTTTTTATAAACTTCTTTCATTTGGATATGATAGATGCATCTAAATTAGGTGATGAAGCCCATGAAAAGGGATTATTTAATGTGGATTTTCAGAGGGATGAATATAATAAATTAAAAGAATATATAGAAGATAGGATTAAAGAAAATTATAGGATAGATAAATTAATGGAAAAAGTATATATAGATAAAATATTGAAAATGAATGATGGAGAAAAAAAGGCGGGCATTGTGAAAAACATAATAGAGACTAGTTCAAACTTTATGGACATAATGGAGGATTTTAATAAGATAAAGAATCCAGAAGAAGAGCTTTTAAACCTACTCCTAGACGAGAAAATAAAATCAAATAAAACAAATGAATTTAGAGAATTTAAGGATAATGAAAATACTTTATTTATAATGACTCCAGATTCATATGTAAATTCAAATCTAAATAAAAAAATACAAATATGGATAGATATAAGCAGTACTACATGGAATATGAGGACTAAAAAGGAATTATCTAACCCCTATGTATTTAAAGTAAATAAAGATAAATATAATACCTATACGGAAGAACTAGAAGGTATGCTTGAGAAAGAAATTATATTATACAATGTTAGTACTTTATTAAGGGCCTGTACAGATGAAGTATACTTTTTTTCAAGTGAGTATTCTAAAAGGGGATATGAACAAAATAATACAATGTATGATATGTTATTAGATGCCCTAGAAAAGTTTGGTGATAATGATGAATTATAGGGAAGATCAAAGTGAAATAATGAAATATGATGGGGGAACCATGGCCGTTGGAGCTGTTCCTGGAGCCGGAAAGACATTTATAGTGGCAAATTTAGTTGCTAAGCTGATAGAAGAAAAGAGACATTTGCCTGGGAAAATTCTTATAGTTACTTATATGAATAGTGCTGTGACTAATTTTAAGAATAGGATAGGAAATATTTTAAAAGAAAAGAATGTGGGAAATAAAAGGGATTTTGAAGTAATGACTATTCATTCCTTGGCCTATAAGATACTTAGGGAAAAACCAGATGTGGTGGGAGTAAATGAGGATTTTGAAATATTAGATGAAGATAAGAAAAGATTTTTTATTAGTGAAGCCTTAAATAAATGGTTAAAAATTGAAGGGGAGGCCCTTTTTAGAAGTCTTTTAAAAAGTCCAAATAACCAAGTTCAGTATGAAAGATGGAAAGGTGAGTTTATTAACATAAGTGGAGGAATCATATCTAAATTAAAATTGTTAGATATGAAACCAAAGGATTTTAATGAAAAGATAGTTGGAAATTATGATCCATTACTTAAGGCCCTAGGTATCATATATGAAGAATATGATAAAAGTTTGAAAGTACATGGATTTATAGACTATGATGATATTTTAAATATGGCCCATAAGATTATAAAGAAGGATAGGGAAGCCAGGAAAAAGTTTCAGAAGAAGTATACTTATATTTTTGAAGATGAATGTCAAGATTCTAACCTAATTCAATGTAAACTATTAAAATTGTTATCAAAGGATAATGATAATTTAGTTAGGGTAGGAGATTTAAATCAAAGTATAAATGGAACATTTTCTGCATCAGAACCAAGATTATTTAAAGAGTTTATGGATACGGCATCTAAATCCTATCTAATGGATAGGGCTTCTCGTAGTTCGAAAGACATTATAGATGTGGCAAACTATCTAGTAGACTATGTAATTAAGGTCCATCCTACTAGTGAATGTAGGGAGGCTTTAATGGATCAAAAAATAAAGACAGTAAATAAGGGCCCCTGGGGAGAAAATCCCATTACTGAAAAATATGGAGTCCATGCCTACGAAGTAGAAAGTGATAAAAGTGAAATAATAAAGACTTTAAAATTAATAAAGGCCTTTAAAAAGAAACATAATAATAAATCCATAGGGGTTCTTTTGCCAAGTAATGATGCGGTTAAAAAACTAGGAGAATTATTTAAAAGGGAAGGCATAGAATATGAAGATCTATCATCCATGTCTGAAGAAAAGTTTAAGGTTGTTAATTTAGCCATAGAGGTTATAAACTTCATAGATAAGCCCTATGATAAAAAAACCTTAATAAATCTATTAAGCGTAATGGAGACGGAAGGATGGGAGTCTTTAGAGAGTCTAGATATACAATCCATATTAGAAGAAATAAGTGGGGAAAGTAGGAATATCATATTAAAGATTTTAGATATAAAGGATTTATCCTATGAAAATATATTGATTAGACTTATAGATATATTTCAATTGAAAGTGGAAGAGACTTCTTTAATTGAAAGTATAATATCTTACATACAGGTTTTTACCATGATAAATAAGGGGGCGTCCCTAGGAGATATAGGTAAAAATTTGAGAGAAAATAAAAGGGTATTTTTATCTATGGTTGAAGTAGTTTCAGATATAATTGGATATGAACCTAGGAAAGATAAAGTGACCATATGTACTTATCATAAATCAAAGGGACTTGAGTGGGATTTAGTTTTTTTACTTAATCTAACTAAATATAATTTTCCGTCTAGATTTACAGATAGTATAAGATCAGAATGCTGGTATCTTAGAAGTACCTATGCTAACCCTAATGCGGTTTTAAATTCCCTGGTGGATAAATTAATAGGGAAAAGAATTCATGGTAACTACAGTATAAATGCAAAGATAGAAGTAATAAATGAAAGAATAAGGTTACTTTATGTGGGGATAACTCGTGCTAAAGAATACTTAATAGTAATGAGCAATAGATTAAATTCTAAAATAAATAAAAAACAATCTAGTAGTGAATACTTTAATATCCTAAGGGGTTATGTAAATGAGGAGGATAAGCCATGTTAGATATAAGAAATTTAGAAGATTTTCATTATAGTCAAAACTCCTTAAATACATTTAAACAATGCCCATTAAAGTTCAAGTTAAAGTATATGGACAACATTAACTTTAAAAAGGATGAAGAAGGCTATTATGAAAATATAGAAACGGGCCTTAATTTTCACTTATTATGTAATCGATATTTTTTAGGCATAGATACTAGCATAGGAGAACATACAAAGGATAAAGAAAAATTGGAAATCTGGGTAAAAAGCCTAAAATCCAATATACCTATAAATAAAGACTATACTTATTTAAGTGAATATACCATAAGAATGGCAAAAGATCATATGAGATTACAAGCCAATTATGATTTAATAATATTGAAAGAAGATACTATAGAAATATGGGATTTTAAAACGGAAAGTAGAAAACCAATATATAGGGATTTAGAAAAGAGAATCCAGACGGTAGTTTATATGTATGTATTAATGGAAAATCTAAATTTAGTAGGAAAACATATACAAATTTCCAATTTAAAAATGATTTATTATAATCCCCAATATGAAGACCATTTAATTGAAATAAACTATGATGAGTTTAAACATGAAGAAAATTATAAGAATATAAAGTATATAATAGATAGAATAAATGAATATGATTTTCAAGGTGAGTTTAACAAAAGTCTATATGGAAAATATTGTAATTACTGCGAATTTGAGAGAATATGTGAAGATAAAAGTGAATTTTAAAATTCACTTTTATCTTTTTAGTTTACAAAATCTCTGGGCTTTTAAATTGCATATCATACAAGTTTTTATAAAGGCCACCATTATCTAGAAGTTCATTGTGGGTTCCTATTTCTTCTACTTGATTATTGTTAAGAACTACTATTCTGCTAGCATTTTTAATAGTAGATAATCTATGGGCTATTATTAGGGTAGTTTTTCCATTAGATAGTTCATTTAGTGAATTTTGAAGTATGGATTCATTTTGAGTATCTAAGGAAGAAGTTGCTTCATCGAGTATTAGGATAGAAGGGTTTTTAAGAAATACCCGGGCAATGGCAATTCTTTGCTTTTGCCCTCCTGATAATTGAATGCCTTGCTCACCTATGTAGGTATCATAACCTTTATCTAGAGAAATAATGTAATCGTGAATATTAGCCATTTTTGCAGCACTAATTACATCTTCATAGGTGCTATTTAAATTTCCATAGCGTATGTTTTCGTAAATAGTTGACGTAAATAAAAATATGTTTTGATCAACTATACCTATATGAGATCTTAAGGAATTTAGGGTGTAATTTTTCAAACTATTATTATCTATTAAAATATCACCATCACTGAGGTCATAAAATCTTGGTATTAAATTACAAAGGGTTGTTTTACCTACTCCCGATGGTCCAACAATAGCTAAGGTTTCCCCTCTATTTACTTTTAAGTTTATGCCCTTTAATACATAATTTTCATCATCATAAGAAAAGGATGCATTTTTAAATTCTATGTGCCCATGACATTTTTCTAGAGGAAGGGCATGTTCATGATCCTTTATATCTGGTTCTATACTCATAAGCTCATAAAATCTCTCAAAGCCAGCCATGGCAGATTCATACTGCTGAGTAAATTGACTAATTCGCCTTATGGGTTGAATGAAAAAACCCGTATATAATAAATAAGCTACTAAATCTCCAGGGGTTATGGTTTCTGCCATCACTAAATATCCACCTACAACTAGAACTACTACTCTTAAAATATTTATGAGAAAAAATATTCCTGTCATTAAGGTGGCCATGGAGGAAAAGCTCTTTTCTCTAGCCTTTTTAAATTCTAGATTTTGTCTATTAAATTTTTCCATTTCATATAATTGGTTATTAAAGGATGTTGAAACCTTTATACCTGATAGGGAATCCTGTACTTGGGCATTTACCTGGGCAATTTCTTTTTTTTCCCTTTTAAAAGCACGAGACATTTTTCTACGTTTGTTTATCCCGTATATAAGCATTATTGGAATAAAGGCAAATACTACTAAAGTTAAAAATACATTTATATTAATCAATACTATGAAGGACCCTATTATCATAATTGAAGATAAAAATAAATCTTCAGGACCATGGTGGGCTAGTTCAGCAATGTCGTGTAAATCATTTACTATACGAGACATTAAGTGACCTATTTTGTTATTATCATAATACTTAAAGGATAAACTCTGAAGATGTTTAAACAAATCCCTTCTCATATCATGTTCTATCCTAACTCCTAGAACATGTCCCCAATAATTTATTATATAATTGCATACTCCCTTTAAAATAAATAGACCAATCATTAAAAGTCCTATATAAAATAGGTTATCTATTTCCTTACTGGGAATTATATTGTTAATTATTTTTCTTGAATAAGCAGGATAAGCTAGATTTACTAAACTGACCATTAAAGAAGCAAATAAATCTAAAATTAGGAGATGAGCATAAGGCTTATAATATGAAATAAATTTTTTAACCATGTATACCTCCTTGTATGAAACAATAATCTGTCATAATATATTATGCTCATAAACATAAAAAAATTTTATATACTTTTGGAGGTAAAAATTCACAATATAAAAGAGAGTGTGATACACACCCTCTTAAACGTCATGTCTAGGTTTAGTAGAAACAATTTCTATAGCTTTTGCTATTTCCTTTACCACATCAGATATGAACTGCCTATCTAGACTCTTTGCTTTTAAATAGGATTCTCCATCAGATGTGACCACATACATGGGTTTCAGATTATTTAAAGCTATGGCCTTAATATCATCTTTGCACATGTGGCAAGTACATAGAAAGGGATATTCATTTAATGTATTTGGTAACAAGTTATCAACAATATATTCCATATAATTTTTCGGCATTTTTCTATCTCCCCTATTAAGCGTATAATACCATAATTCTACATTATACGCCTATTTTCCTTCAATAATTAATTTGGACTAAATATTTATGAGGATTTTTGGTATTATATTTATATATGGACAATGGTAGGAGGATTTTATGGAAAAAGATAGTATAATTTGTGGTTGTAATATAATACATGAAGATGTAGTAAATGAATTAAGAAAAAAGATGCCGGAAGAAGAAAAACTATATGATTTGGCAGAGCTTTTCAAAGTTTTTGGAGATGGGACTAGAATAAAAATATTATGTGCTTTAATGCACTCGGAAATGTGTGTATGTGATATAGCTGCACTGCTTGAAATGAAGCAATCTGCCATATCCCATCAGCTTAGGGTATTAAAGCAGGCAAGATTAGTAAAGTACAGAAAAGATGGAAAAATGGTATATTATTCATTAGATGATAATCATGTAATGAATGTGTTTGATCAAGGGTTTAACCATATTAACCATAAATAAAGGTTTCAAGAGGTGAATTATGACAAGGGATGAATATTTACATGGATGCACAGGGGTGGTAGTAATTAAGGATAACCACATATTGTTAGGAGAGAGATGTGATGATCAAGGATGGTCATTGGCAGGGGGAAAGCAAGAGAAAAATGAGACCTTAGAAGAGTGTGCCAAAAGGGAATTAAAAGAGGAATTTGGAATAGATTCATTGAAATTGAAATATTTAGGAAAAGTATATTCTAAAGCTATGGTAAAAGGAGTAGAGAAAAAAGTATCTCCTAGTATATATGTTTGTGAAACATTTAAAGGTCAAATAAAATTAGATCTAAGGGAATTTAAAGATTATAAGTGGGTTCATATAAATAATGCTTTAAATATTGAAAATTTATTTTTACCCAGTAGAGAAGGTATAAAGCTTTTAGAAAAAGAAGCTGGAGAAAAAATATGAGCTTGAAGAAAAAAGTCTTGTTTGCGACTTTAATCATTATAGTTACTATTGTTCTAATAAATTTTTCCCAGATAAAAGATTTTTTTTCGCTGAAAAATCTTAAGATTAATGGAAATTTATTACATGATTATGTTGAAAACAATTATGGTAGTTCTGTACTAATATTTCTTTGTATAAGCATAGTTATAATGATTTTTGGAATACCTGCTGTAGGAGTAATATCTGTGGCTGGAGGTTTTTTATTTGATACTCTTTTAGGAAGTATATATAGTGACATAGGCATAACCATAGGCGCCATAATATCTTTTTTAGGAGCGAAACATTTATTTGGCCATTGGGTTCAATACAAATATAGGGATAAACTTCAAAAGTTTAACAGACACATTAGAAGAAGTGGAAATAGATATTTTTTAATAATAAGGTTTATATTAGTAATACCATCCTTTGTAGTAAATATTCTAGCAGGAGCATCAAAGGTGTCCACATTCACCTTTGCATGGACTACCTTTGTAGGCCTATTGCCTGAGATATTTATATATGCTTATGCTGGAAATAAATTAGGTGATATAAACTCAATAGACGAAATTTTTTCCTTTGAAATTATATGTACATTTGTATTGATTGCTTTAATAATGCTTATACCAAATTTAATATATTGGAAAAAGAGGTAAAAAATCTTAACTAGGATTTTTTACCTCTTTTTCCAATTTACAGGCAATTTCCATATTTTTAGACTTTGCCATGATTATATATGAATTAATTTCATCTGGAAGATTAAAAGATTCTTTAAATAAATGAAATTCTAAAATATTTCTAGCTTTGTCCAAATCATTAGAAATTGAGCCTTTATCATATGAGTAACTTAATATTAAAGCAAGTAATCTTATTAAAAATTTCTCATCTATACTTTCCTTTAAATATTCTGGTTCAGATAAAGAGAAATCCAAATGAGTATCGTGAATTTCGTCTTCGATTACTCTTTGTATATATCCAAGGATACAGGATAGTTCCCTACATTTATCACAAGATTTATGATTGATACAGACCTCTTGTGCATATTCTTTAATGAAATGGGCTTGGTCGTATAATGTAGCCGCTACTTCATCAAATTGAACTTTAGAATTATTATTTAAAATTGGTTTTACTTTCATGTAGATTAATCCTAATAAGGATACAAAGAATATGGTTAAAATATATGGATTTTTATAAGTTATAGGTATATTAAAATATAGTTTGGTAATACCAATTAGTATAAATACAAAAGCGGAACAAAATTTAATCTGTATACCAGATATTTTATTTCCTATAATAGAACCCACGAATATACCCATACCACTAGTTAAAACCATACCACTTACAGTGCCTAAAAGAATAAATAGAGGGTACTTTAAAGTGGCTCCTAAGGTTATGGCAGTAAGTTGAGTCTTGTCCCCTAATTCTCCAATAAAAAAGGCTAGGGCAACTGTTAGAATAGGACTCATTTCTTTAAAGTCATCATCTTCTTCATCATCTAAGTTTAAACTCCAAAGGCCAAATAATATGAAAATCATACCTCCAATTATTTGAAGGAATTCATTTGAAATGAAGTTAGATAAAAAGGAACCTAGAGCTACGGCTAAACCGTGGTTTAACATACACCCTATACTTACGCCTAGTAAAACTTGAGAGGTTCTGTATCTCGTTGCAAAAATCATAGCTAAGACTTGCGTTTTATCTCCTAATTCAGATATGAATATAAGGCTTAAGGACTTTAAAAAAGAAATTAACATAATATATCACCTCCACTCTGAAATATTGTAACCTATTAACTTAGTAAAAGTAAATACTTAACTAAATGGTAATAACAGTAAACAAGTTTAAATCATAAAATATAAGTATATTTAATTTGATTCTATGGTGAATAATAAGTTATAGGGGGGAAGTTATATGGATGAGAAATTATTATTAGAAGAGATTTTAAAGGAATTGCAAAAAATAAATGCTAACTTAATTAAAATAAGTAATCAGACTGGTATTAATGGTGGTGAAAACGAAGATTCAGGTAAAACAGAAGGAAAAACTCATAAGAATAGTGGAGGATATTCCTGGGAGAGCCTAATGCCTTATACGGACGCATTAGCTCCATATACAAAAAATAAAAAATAACATATACTATAATATATAAATTATCATACTTATAGCTAGTGAGTGTAATAATATTTTGAAAAGAGGGAAAGCAAAGAATGGCATATACAGTAATAGATTTATTAGACAAAATTATTTTAATAGAAGAAATGGCCAAAGATATGTATGAAGAAATGGGAAAAAAATATGGTGAAGATATAAACATTCGTACTATAGTTAATGTGTTGGTAAGAGAAGAAGAGAGACATATAAAATACTACAAGGATTTAAAAAAAGAATGTAAAGATGAAGAATCTATTGATTTTCATTTATATGATAAAGCATCTTTTTTATTTAATCAATTTAAAGGGAACATAATTGCTCCAAAGATAAGTACAAAGGAAGAACTATTAAACTTTGCCATAGATTTTGAAAGGAAAAATGTGGCCTTTTTAATAGACATAAGGGGAAGACTTGTAACTAGTGTAAATGATTCAGAAAAATGCATGTATAGGGTTCTAGGAAAAATAATAGAAGAAGAACAAAGACATGTGGACAATATTGAAAAGTTTGTAAAATCCGACTAAATTATGGTCGGGTTTTGTTTTATAATATAAGAATAGGGGGGTGGTGATTATAAAAAGGATTATTATTATATTGTTAATATTAATTTGTGCAACCAGTGTGGCCTATTCAGAAGAAATCCAATCTAAAACCATAGTAATAGGGGGAGATAATAACTTTCCACCCTTTGAGTATGTAGATAAAAATGGTGTTGCTAAAGGGTTTAATGTGGATTTAATTAGGGCAATAGCCATAGAAATGGGATTAGATGTGGAAATTAAATTAGAGCCTTGGTTTAAGACTATGGTTAATTTAAACTCAGATCAAATACATGCCATAGAAGGGATGAAATATTCAGAAGATAGAGATTTGTTGTACGACTTCTCAGAACCCTATTTGCAGTCTTCTCAAACAATGTTTGTAAATGTGGAAAATACTTATATAGTTCATCTACAAGATTTAAGGGGACAGAGGGTGGCCATTCAGAAAAATGATATTGCAATAGATTTGCTAAATGAAATAGAAAATATACATATAATAGAATTTGAAAATCAAGAAATGGCTCTAAAAAGCCTTATCACAAAGGAAGTAGATGTATATATAGGAAATAGATTGACGGGTCTTTATAATATACAAAGGAGTAATTATAGGGAATATATAAAAATGGTGGGAGAAGAAATAAATCCTAAGAATTATTGTATAGCTGTTAAAAAAGGAAATGAGGAAATAATAAGCATATTTAATGAAGGTCTTAGGGAAATCAAGTCAAATGGAACTTATGATAAGATTTATAAAAAATGGTTTGGTGAGAGAATTAATTTATCCTATGAAATTGTAGAAAAAATAATTTATGGATTATTAGCAGGAATAATCTTATCCTTAATATTAATATTTAATTTTTATAGGTGGAATTACGTATTAAAAAATGAAGTAAACTTGAGAACTCAAGAATTACAAAAGGAGCTAATATTTAAAGAGCAGATCTTAGATAGTATATTTAGTGGACTTATAACTATAGATAAAGATGAAAATATAACCCTTATAAACAAAAGGGCCCTATGCTTACTCAAAATATCTAAAAATCATTTAATAGGTAAAAATATCAATGATACCATAGTAAAAGACCATTTTCCCATAGATAAAATGAGACAAGTCTTAGGTGGGGGGAAGGAAATTGTTAACTTAGAAAAAAATATATGCATGGAAGAAAAGGAGATAATGGTTCAATATAATATATATCCAATAAATTATATTAAAGAAAAGACCATAGGAGTTACCTTGACCTTTAAGGATATAACTAAGGAAAGTATATTGAGAAAGGAAATTATGATAAAGGACAAGTTAGAGGCATTAGGAAGGATGGTAGCATCTATAGCCCATGAGATAAGAAACCCTCTAACGGCAATAAAGGCATATGTGGATATGATTCCATACAAATACGAAAATGAAGAGTTTAGAAAAAGAATTACTAAGGATGTACCTTTAGAAATAGAAAGGCTAGATAAGCTTATAACCAGTTTATTAGATTATTCAAAGCCAAAAGTTACTCAAAAGAAATACTTTTTATTAAATGAAGAAATGGATAATATTATAATCCTCTTTAAAGCTTTCATAAGAAAGATGAAAATAGACTTAAAAATTAATGTGGAAGAAGATATATATATTTATTTTCATAAGGAAGAATTTAGGCAGATTATAATAAATCTATTACTAAATAGTTTAGAAGCTTTAAAAGATGTGGAGGAACCAATCATTCACATTAGGGCATATAAGGAAGAGGAAAAGGCAAATATAACCCTTTATGATAATGGGTGTGGCATAGAGAAAAAGGATCTAGAACGTATATTTGAACCCTTTTTTACTACAAGGGAAAAGGGAAGTGGTCTAGGGTTATTTACAAGTTATAGGCTTATAAAGGAAAATGAAGGTACATTATATGTGGAAAGTGAAAAGAAGGTTGGAACTAAAGTTAAAATACAAATACCTATAAAAGAGGAGTTGTAATATGAAAAATCTATTGATTATAGATGATGAAAAGACTATTTGCTATTCACTAAAATTTGTATTTGAAGATGAATTTAATGTATATACGGCAACTAATATGTATGAAGTAAATGAACATATAGAAAATAAAGAATTTCACATTATACTACTAGATTTAAAGTTTGGTGATATAAGTGGATTAGATTTATTAGATTCACTAAATTTAAAACAAAAGAGATCTCAAATTATAATGATGACAGCCTATGGGAACATAGAATCATCTGTAAAGGCCATAAAAAAAGGTGCCTATGATTACATAATTAAACCATTAGATATTCCTAAATTAAAGAACCTTATAAATAGAAGCTTAGAGATGAATAAGGTAAAAGAGTTTATTAAAGAGGAAAAGTACAATATCTTAGGCATATCTAAGAAAATGAAGGAAGTATTTGACGTAATAGATAAAATAAAAGATCTAGATATAGGCATACTGATAGAAGGATCTAGTGGGACGGGAAAGGAACTTGTGGCTAAAGCTATTCATGAGTATGGAAGGCGAAAAAGCAAGAAAATGGAAATAGTCAATTGTGGAGCTATACCAGAAAACCTCATAGAAAGTGAACTATTTGGACACAAAAAAGGAGCCTTTACAGGAGCTAATAGGGATAAAACAGGAAGATTTCAATTAGCCAATGGAAGTACTTTGTTTTTAGATGAAATAGGGGATATGGATTTAAACTTACAGGTGAAACTACTAAGGGCCATACAACAGAAGGAAGTATATTCTTTAGGTGGGGAAGAGTGTGAGAAAATTGATGTTAGGATCATTTCTGCCACTAACAAAGATTTGAAAAGAGAAGTTGAAAAGGGACAATTTAGGGAAGATTTATATTTTAGATTAAATGTTGTAAATATAAAGCTTCCTGATTTAAAGGATAGAAAAGAGGATATTCCCATATTAGTAAACAATTTTGTGAAAGAAGCATCTATAAGTATGAATAAGGAAATAGAGGGAATAGATGAAGAGTCCTATGAAATACTTATGAATTACCAATATCCAGGGAATATACGTGAACTTAAAAATATTATTAGAAGAGCAGTAGCTTTAACGGATAACCATGTGATTAAAAGGGAAGATCTACCTAGCGAATTGTGTATTAAAGACAAAAGGAGTATGAATAAGGGAATAGTACCTATTAAAATAGGAACTAATTTAAGTGATGTGGAGAAGAAAATTATACTGGAGACTCTCAAAATTACAGGAGAAAATAGACGAAAGGCTGCTGAAATATTAGGTATAAGTGAGCGAACCATAAGATATAAGTTAAAGGAATATAAAAATATAAGTGGCCAATAAGTTATTCACCTATGGATTAATTAACGGAAATAATTTCCAAGCCTGCAAATTTTGCAGGCTTTTTTATTTTGTGGATAAGTTGAAGGAAGCCTAAATACAGACTTTTTCACATTGGTATATTCCTTGCAAAGATAAAGAGTAAGGAGGGATTTAATATGAAAAAGAAGGTTATAAGCATATTTATGATTATCTTATTAGTATTATCATTAGGAGCGTGTGGACAAGAATCTACAGAGAGTGGAAGCAGTAGTAATGAAAAACAATTTGTTACTGTAGTTACAGGTTCTACAGGAGGAACTTATTATCCAGTTGGAACTATATTCTCAACATTATGGAATGAAAAATTAGGAGATAAGGGTGTAGTTGCTTCTGTTCAATCATCAGGTGGTTCTGTAGAGAACTTAAATATGTTAAAGGATCAGGAAGCGGAACTTGGAATTGCCATGGCAAATTTAACTTTATTTGCTTATAAGGGAGAAGGTAAATTTAAGGATAATAAATTTGAGAATGTAAGGTTTGTAACAGCCCTATGGCCAGATGTTACTCAAATGGTAGTGGCTGAGGATTCTAATATTAATTCATTATCTGATTTAAAAGGAAAGAGATTTAATGTGGGAGGAGCAGGTTCTGGTACTGAGTATAGTACTAATTTAATATTAGAAAATGTGGCTGATATGACGTTTAATGATATTGAGCCTGAACACTTAGGATATTTTGAAGCCTCTAGTGCAATGCAAAATGGACAATTAGCCGGAATGAATGCAGAGGGAGGATTACCAACATCTGCTGTATCGGAAATATTTGCAAGTAAAACTAAGGTTAAAATGTTAGAGTTTAGTGATGCGGATTATAATAAGCTACATGATGTGGCACCTTATTATGGACAATTTACAGTACCAGCAGGTTTGTATTCTAACTTAGATAAGGATATAAAAACTGTAGGAATTAAATCTACTTTAATAGCTAGTGCAGATTTAGATGAAGATTTAGTTTATGAATTAGTTAAAAATATTTATGAAAATTATGATGAAATATCATCATCCCATAAAGCTTTAGAATTTGTAAAGCTAGAAGAAGCTATAAAGGGTCTTCCACCAGTGCCTCTACATAAGGGAGCAGTAAAGTATTTCAAAGAAAAGGGAATTGAGATTCCAAAGGAATTATTAGAAGAGTAAATATATAGGGTTAAGAGATAGAGTTAAGGGTTTAGGTAAAATCTCTTAACTCTAAACTTTTAACTCATATATACATATAACGATAACATATAAGGGGGGAATGGAATGAAAGAAAATAATAGTCATAGTAACAGAAGGTTAGCTGGTAAAGTAGCTTTATTTGTTACCATATATGCAGTATTTACCTCTTTATTTCATGTATGGATGAATAGCGCAAGTTTGATGATTGCTATAAAGAGAAATGCCCTTCATTTGGGGTTGATGTTAGGACTTACTTTTTTAATGTATCCTGCAACTAAAAAGAATTCTAACAAAAAACCTTCCATACTAGATTGGATACTATTTGCGTTAGGTATAAGTATAGGATTGTATATTTATGTTACCTATGACAGTCTTATAGAGAGATCCTTAATACCAAATAATACAGATTATGTATTTGCAATTATGGCCATATTATTAACCTTAGAAGCAGGGAGAAGATGTGTTGGAAATATTCTTCCTTGCCTTTCTATATTTTTTATTTTATATGCTAAATATGGATACCTATTTCCAGGCATGTTAGCCCATAAGGGCTTTTCATGGAAGAGAATATTGACAAGAATGTATTTAACTGATGGAGGTATATTTGGAGTAACCTTAATGGTATCAGCTTCCTATGTGTTTATGTTCATATTATTTGGATCCTTTTTAAATAAAACAGGAACAGCTAAGTTTTTTAATGATTTTGCCCTAGCCTTTGCAGGAAGACTTAGAGGAGGTCCTGCTCAGGTGGCAGTTATGGCCAGTGGTCTTATGGGAACCATAAGTGGAAGTTCTCAAGCCAATGTGGCAACTACAGGAAGCTTTACTATACCTCTTATGAAGGAAGTGGGCTATGAACCTAGATTTGCAGGAGCAGTGGAAGCGGCTGCATCTACAGGAGGAATTCTCATGCCACCTATTATGGGGGCTGCATCTTTTATGATGGCATCTTTCTTAGGAATTCCATATGTTAAGGTTATGTATGCAGGTATAATTCCAGCCTTATTTTATTATTTTGCCATATTTACTATGGTGGACTTTGAAGCCAAAAAAATTGGTTTAAAGGGAATGGATAAGGACAAATTACCAGTATTTAAAGAGGTTATGCTTACCCAAGGTCATTTAGTATTGCCTATAATAATAATACTAATATTACTTATAAAGGGACTAACACCCCTATATGCAGCTTTTTATGGATTAATAGCTACAATAGTTACAAGTTCCTTTAGAAAAAATACTAGAATGGATTTTAAGAAGTTTATAGGGGCTCTAGAAGAAGGTGCTAAAAGTGCCGTATCTGTGGCTATAGCCTGTGCAGTAGTAGGTTTTATAGTGGGAGTTGTGTCCATGACAGGCCTTGGTCAAGTGGTGGCCCACAATATTATTAAGTTATCCTTTGGTCAACTTTGGCTTGCTTTAATTCTGGTTATGATAGCATCCATATTCTTAGGAATGGGTCTACCTGCTACAGCATGTTACATTATAACTGCATCTATAGCGGCCCCAGCCCTAATAAAGATGGGAGTAAGACCAATAGCAGCTCATTTCTTTGCCTTTTACTATGGAACTCTGTCAGCAGTAGTACCGCCTGTGGCGCTTACCTCTTATACGGCGGCGGGTATAGCAGATGCTAATCCCACAAAGGTTGCTGTAACGGGATTTAAATTAGCCCTTGCTGGAATAATGATACCTTTTATGTTTGTTTATTCTCCTATAATACTAATGGAGAACGTAACTATTGGTTCCTTAATAATGACTATAATAACAGGTCTTATAGGTATTGTGGCATTAGCTTCATCGGCAGAAAATTATTTCCAAGGTAAAATGACCATATTGGAAAGAATAAGTACATTTATAGGAGCTGTATTATTAGTAAAACCAGGAGTAATGTCTGATTTGTTAGGACTTGGAATTTTAGCTATAATATTTGTACTTCATAGGATGAGAATTAGAAAAAAGGTAATAGTATAGAACTAGATGAGATTAGGTGTATTATAAATGATTAATCATTTATAATACACCTATTATATTTTATGTATGTTAGCGGATAACAGTTAGCTGTTAGCAGACAAAAACTTCTAATTAATTGCTGCTAACAGCTGACTGCCCACTGCTAACGAGTATATATTGAGTTAAGAAGGAGGTTGTCTATATGTAGGACTTTAGGCTGTTATTTTTATGAAGTTTAATAAAAGACCATCTTCGACAAAACAAGACTTTATATGATGAAGGGGATAAAATGTTTTTGTAGAAGTATCTTAGATAGGGAAATATTTACAAAATCAGGGGGATTAACATGACAAAACGTCGAGGAAGGACTATAATGCTTTGTATATGTATTTTTTTCGCATATATGACTTTATTTAATACAGCTTATGGGCAAGAAAAAAAGCATGTGCTTTTAATTAATGCTTATAATAGTGATGATCTGTGGAGGAAAGAAATAGTTCATGGATTAAGGGAAACTCTAGATAATAGCCTAATTACTAGGGAGTACTTAGGAATAGATGATTTTCATAATAAATTGTATGTGGAGAAATTATATGAGCTTTATAAGGAAAAATATAAAAAGGGTGGAATTGATGTAGTAGTCACAGGAGATATGGATTCTTTTTATTTTATAAAAGAATATGGAAGAGCCATATTTAAGGATATACCAATTGTAGTAAATACTCATATTTCTAATAGGGATCAAGTAGAAAATATGATTGAAAAAGATGAAAAATTCTATGGTGTATATACAAGTGTGGATATGGAGTCAAATATTCAATTAGCCACCAATATGATGCCAGAGAATATGAACTTAGTATTTGTATTGGGAAAAAACTCTAATGGTGATTATTATAAAAATCAGTTAGGAAGACTGAAAGAGGAATATTATGAAAGAGGTAAACGATTTATAATTGTAGAAGAAGAATCCCTTGAAGATACCCTTGAAAAAATGAAAAAAATAAAAAAACCTATATATTTTATGTTGACTCGTGAATTAAATATGAATGGAAATAGAATAAAGTCAGCAAATATAATTGATGAAATGAATAAAAAATTAAATAAACCCGTATTCACAGCATCGAAGGAGGCAGTAAAAAGAGGATTAATAGGTGGACATGTGATAAGTGCTAAGGATAAAGGCATATTTGTGGGAAATTTTTTAGAGGATATATTAGATAATAATTCAAATGTTCAAAGAAGTATAACTTATGATAAAAAAAGTTATGTGTTTAATTATGGATTACTGAAAAAGTATGATATTTCATTTAACAAAGTGCCTAGTGGTAGTTCCTATGTAAATATGATACCTACCTATTATAAGGTATCTAAAGGTGTATTTGGCATATGTATAACATGTATCATAATAATACTGGTCATAATCATATATTGCCTTTTGATTAGTGTTAAAAAGGGCCATAGGGTAAAAGAGGAGCTTAAGGACAAAATAAAGTTTATGGAAGTATTAATAGAAACCATACCTAGTCCCGTCTATTATAAAAATCTTAAGGGAACTTATTTAGGTTGTAATAAGGCCTTTGCCGACTTTGCAAATTTAAAGAAAGAAGAAATAATAGGAAAAAACATAGAAGATATTTTAGACAATGACTATATTAGAAGTTGCAAAGAAACAGATATACAACTTATAAAAATGGGAAGAATAATATCCTATGAAGGTAAAATGAAGAAAAAAGATGGAACTATGGGAGATGCTATTTTTTATAAGGGCACTTTTACTGATAATAATAATCAAGTTGCAGGTATACTAGGTGTAATACTAGATATAACTAATAGAAAGCAAATGGAAATGATTCTTAAGGAAAGTGAAGAGCGATATAGAACACTAGTAGAGTCTATTCCATATGCATTATTAGTTATGAATAAGGGTATAGTAGAATTTGCCAATGATGCAGCAATAAAAAAAATAAATGCTAAAAATAAACATGATCTAATAGGAAGACATTATTATGAATTTATGGGCAAAGAAGATGTGCACATAGCTGGAGATAGGCTTAGTTATATAATGGAAACTAATAAAAGACCTCCTATGCGAGAGATACGATTTAAAAAAATAGGTGGAGGCCATGTGGAAGGCGAAGTAACAGCCCTTCCATATTTTGAAAATGGAATGACCAAGGTTCTAATCATAGCTAATGATATATCCGAGAGAAAGAAAAATGAAAAATTAACTAAACAAATTAGAGAAGCAGAGGAACAGGATAGAATTAGGACAGAATTTTTTGCTAACCTATCCCATGAATTAAGAACTCCATTAAATGTAATACTAGGAAGCATACAATTAATAGAAAGTGATTTGAAAGGAGATAGTTCTGGTTCATATAAGAATACAAAACGTGTAAAAGTATTAAAACAAAATTGTCATAGATTACTTAGGTTAGTAAATAATTTGATAGATATAACTAAAATGGATGCTGGATACTTCGATTTGGCATTTAATAATTATAACATTATAAATATCATCGAGGATATTACCTTATCTGTAGTTGAGTATGTGGAGCAAAAGGGGTTAAATATAGTGTTTGATACGGATGTGGAAGAAAAAATGGTATCCTGTGATCCAGATGCTTTAGAGAGGATAATGCTAAACTTAATATCTAATAGTATTAAATTTAGTCATAGTGGTTCTACCATAAACATTAATATGGAGTATGATGATGATTACATAAAAATAATTGTGGAAGATGATGGAATAGGAATAGAGGACGCAAAGCTAAAGGAAATATTTAAAAGATTTAGGCAGGTGGATAAATCCTTTAGAAGAAGGCACGAAGGTAGTGGAATTGGATTATCTTTAGTAAAATATTTAGTAGAAATGCACAATGGAACTATAGATGTGGAAAGTGAATATGAAAAGGGAACTAAATTTATTATAAAATTGCCTGTTGCAGAAAATCAAATGGCATATGAAATTGAAAATCACATATCAGAAGGAATGATAGAGAATAGAGTAGAAAGAGTAAGCGTTGAGTTTTCAGATATATACAGTTAAAAAGTAAGGTTCTATAATAAATGTAGGGGTGTTAGTATTTGGATAAATACTAACACCCCTACATTTATTATACAGCCAAAAGTAAAAAGCTTGTAATACTTAAATAAGTATTACAAGCTTTTCACCTTTTATATATTATGTCAGTTGTTGTCTAAAATTAAATTAAATTTTCACTCTCAAGATATTTTGAAAATAATTCTGTAGTATTATTAGTATTATCAAGTTTAGCAAATAACATGTCACTAGAAAGCACTTGTAGTTTAGCTTTTCCACCTTCAAAGTTAAATCCACTTGAGAATGATTTATATTTTGATAATACTTCTTCTGTTATTTGATCTATGTTAATATAATTTATTTTGTATTCTAATAAATTACATAAGTTAATTACAGTCTCAATATTTTTACCTAAAGATTTATGGTCATTAATCTTTTGGGTTGTGCCTTCAGAGTTAGTATAAGTTCCCCTAGATTCTAATAGGCCAGCGGAAGGTAATACCACATGGGCGCTATCTGTTGTGTCATTAGTGTATTGATCTAGGGCTACTAAGAACTCTAGTTTACTTGTATCTACACAAGTTGGAATATTCTCACCAAATGTAAGAAGACATTTAATGTTTCCATCTTGAATACTTTCCACTACACTTTCAAAACCATTAATATTCAGGTTTGATAAACCTTGGCTATTACAATTTGGTTTAAGTTGGATTAAACCAGAGCGTGCACAACCTATGTGGTTAGTTACAACAGCCATATTAGCTAATAATTTAGCAGCAGAAGTACTAATATTATTTTGACCAAATACAATCATGGCCTTCTTAGAATTAAAGTAAATATTAGCTATTTCTTTAGCCTCATCACTTGGAGTTATACCTTCTAAACTTTCTTTTAACTCATTAAAGTTATCTGCATTCTTAGGTACAGCACCTAGGTCAACTAAAGCCTTTAATACTTCATTTAAGAATAAAGTATTATTCTCTGGATAGAAACTATTATGAGCCCATTCATCAGCAGTAGTAGACTCAGAATTTATAACTAATAATTTAGTATTATTCTTAACTGCTTTTTTAATTTTAGTACCTACTACAGGGAATTCTTTCATCATATCAGCACCAACTAAAAGAATTGTATCAGTAGATAATAATTCATCATACTTACTAGTAGAAGAATCATAGCCTATAACATCTTTTATACCCTCTGACAGCTTATTGAAAGAGAAAATGTTATTAGTACCTATTACTTCCTTAGCAAATCTAGAAATCATGTGAATTTCTTCGTTAGAATACTTATCAGAGATAGATACTCCTATGGAATCAGAACCATATAAAAACTTTAAGCTTTGGATTTTCTTAGCAGCAGTTAACAGTCCTTCATTCATATCTACTTTTTCTAATGAACCATTCTTTCTAACAAGGGCAGAATCGATTTTCTCACCATGCTTGTGTAGGTCGAAACCAAATCTACCTTTAACACATAATAATCCATTATCGACTTTACTATCCTTATTAGGTACAGATCTAACTACTAAATCTCCCTTAGCATGGAGCGTCATATTACATCCAACACTACAGTGAGAACATACATGGTTAGATTCATCTGTATCAAGAGGAACATTTTTAGCTATAGGAGATTTTTCTCCTAGTGCTCCTGTTGGACATACACTTACACATTGACCACAAGAGATACAATTAGTCTCTTTTAGAGGCTTATCAAGGGCAGGCTTTACGATAGTATCAAATCCTCTATCAACTAAACCTAGGGCACCTACACCCATAACTTCATCACAAACTCTTACACATAATCCACATAAGATACACTTATCAGGATTTCTGTCAATAAATGGGTGAGAGTTATCCACTTTTCTATTATGAACTTCACCAGCTAATCTATCTGGAGCAACATTATAATCATTAGCATAATCAATAAGTTTACACTCAAAATAATCATGGCAACCACATTCTAAACATCTACTAGCTTCTTCTATAGCTTGTTCTTCCGTATAACCTTCAACTATTTCGTTAAAGTTAGTATTTCTTTCTTCAGGAAGTAGATGTCTCATATGAGGTCTGTGTTTCTTTTCTCTATCAGCGAAATCTTCTTCAGTAAGATCATTTCTTTCCACATAGTAAGGCTTTTCATAAGCCACTTCCTTACCATGTAGATAACTATTTATTATATGAGAAGCTTTCTTACCTTCACCAATTGCTTCAATGGCAATACTAGCACCTTTGTTTGTAGCATCTCCAATGGCGAAAACTCCTTCTAAATTAGTTCTAAAAGTATTTTCATCTGCTATTATAGTATTCCACTTAGTAAGTTCTACATTATCTAATCCTTCAGGAGTTACTCCTTGACCAATGGCGACTATTACTGTATCCACATCTAATGTTTCTTCTTCACCCTCAATAGGGATAGGACGTCTTCTGCCACTAGCATCAGGCTCACCTTGCTTCATCTTTTGAAGACGAATCTTAGATACTTTTCCATCTTCTCCAATTACTTCAATTGGGTTTACAAGGGTCTTAAAGATTACGCCTTCTTCTTTACCTTCAACTATTTCTATTTCTTCAGCTGGCATTTCAGCTTCAGTTCTACGATATATATTATAAACTTCCTTAGCACCAAGTCTAATAGCAGTTCTACAAGCGTCCATAGCAGTGTTTCCTCCACCTACTACGGCAACTTTTTCTCCAACTTTCATATGTTCGTTAGTTACTACTTTTCTTAAGAAGTCAATACCACCCATTACTCCATCTAAATCGTCACCTTTACATCTCATAGAGCTACTATTCCAAGCACCGATTGCTAAAACAACAGCATCAGATGATTCTTGTAACGACTCAAAGGATAAATCCTTTCCTAATCTTGTATTAGGTACTAATTTTGCGCCCATTGATTCTATTATTTGGATTTCCTTATCTAAAACAGCCTTAGGAAGTCTGTACTCAGGAATTCCGTATCTCAGCATTCCACCTAACTTAGGCATAGCTTCATATATAGTTACATCATGACCTTCCTTAGTTAAATAGTAAGCAGCAGTTAAACCACCAGGACCTCCACCTACTATAGATACTTTCTTTCCAGTAGATACTTTAATTTCAGGCATATACTTTTCTACGCCGTTTAAATCAATGTCAGCTACAAAGCTCTTTAACCAAGCAATAGATATAGATTCATCAGTTAATTTACGTCTACAGGCGTCTTCACATGGGTGAGGACAAACTCTACCAATACTAGCTGGAAGAGGTAGTTCTTCTTTTATTAATTTCAATGCCTCGTCATATTGTTTGTTAGCTATAAGACCCACATAACCTTGACAATCAGTATTTGTAGGACAAGCAAGCACACATGGTGGTCTACAATCACCTGTATGATCTGATAACAATAACTCTAAGGCAGTCTTTCTTGATTCTTTAATACGAGTAGACTTTGTATTTACTACCATGTTGTCAGATGCCTTAGTAGCACAAGAACGTAGGAGTTTAGGAATTCCCTCAACTTCAACTACACAAAGTCCACAAGAACCATATATTTCAACCCTAGAGTCATAACAAAGGGTTGGGATATATACATCATTTTCTTTAGCTATATCTAAAATAGTTTGGCCTTCATGGCCTATTACTTCTTTTCCATCTATATTAAGACGTATTTGTGCCATAATAAATACCTCCTTAGTCAATTACTATTGCATCAAATTTACAAGCGGCCATACATTTGCCACATTTGATACAAGTATCCACATCAATAGTATGTTTTGTTTTAACACTACCTGAAATTGCATCAACAGGGCAATTTCTACTACAAAGTGTACATCCAATACATTTGTCTGTAATTCTGTAAGTAAGAAGTTCAGTACATTGTTTAGCAGTACACTTCTTATTTAAGATATGATCTTCATATTCATTTCTAAAATATTTAATAGTAGTTAAAACTGGGTTTGGTGCAGTTTGACCTAGACCACATAGAGAACCTTCTTTTATTTTTACAGATAAATCTTCTAATAATTCTATGTCGCCTTCCTTACCGTCACCGTCACAGATACGTGTAAGGATTTCTAGCATTCTTTTAGTACCTATCCTACAGTGGATACATTTACCACAAGACTCTTCACGAGTAAATGCTAAGAAGAATCTAGCCATATCTACCATACATGTAGTTTCATCCATTACTACCATTCCACCAGAACCCATTATGGCACCAGTTTTATTTATTGATTCATAGTCAACGGAAGTTTCGATAAGTTCTTTAGGAATACATCCACCTGATGGTCCACCCATTTGAACGGCTTTAAATTCCTTATTATCTTTAATTCCGCCTCCAATGTTATAGATAACTTCTTTTAAGCTTATTCCCATTGGAACTTCCACAAGTCCACCATTTTGAATCTTTCCAGTTAAAGCGAAAACTTTAGTTCCATTAGACTTCTCCGTCCCCATACTAGAAAAAGCTTCACCGCCATTTAATAATATCCAAGGAACATTTGCAAAGGTCTCAACGTTATTAATATTAGTAGGTTGTTGCCAATATCCCTTTTGAGCAGGGAATGGAGGCTTAAGCCTAGGCATACCACGTTCACCTTCAAGGGATGCAATCAATGCAGTTTCTTCTCCACATACGAAAGCACCAGCACCTGCTTTAATTCTTAAATCAAAGTTAAGTCCCTTAATTCCAAAGATATCTTTTCCTAAGAAACCCTTTTCACGAGCTTGCTCGATTGCTAATTGTAATCTTTCTATAGCTAATGGGTACTCAGCACGTACATATACAATACCTTCTTCAGCTCCCATTGCATAAGCACCAATCATCATTCCTTCAATTAGGTTATGAGGATCTCCTTCTAAAACAGATCTATCCATAAATGCTCCTGGATCTCCTTCGTCTGCATTACATACCATATACTTTGGAGTAGCTTTACTGTTTTTGGCCGCATTCCACTTAAACCATGTAGGGAATCCTGCTCCTCCACGACCACGAAGACCTGAAACTTTGATTACTTCAATAACTTGATCAGGAGTCATTTCTTTTACGCATTTTTGAATAGCTTTATATCCATCGATTTCTGTGTATTCATCTATATTTTCAGGGTTTATGATACCACAATTTCTAAGGGCTATTCTACTTTGAGAATTTAATATAGTTGAAGAAACGTCATCCATTAAATACTCATCTATAGGATTGCCATTTTTTAAGTGTTTTTCAATTATTTCCTTAGCCATTTCTTCATCCACTTTAACGTAAGTGAATTTTTTGTCATTTTCAACTAAATCAATAATTGGTTCAAGATAACACATACCAATACATCCTGTTGTGGAGATGGTAGCCGTTATGTTAGAATTATCTATTTCTTCCTTGAACAATGAGTATACTTTGTTAGCACCAGCTGCAATACCGCAACTTCCTTGTCCGATAATAACCTTCACCTTTTATACCCCCTTGTTACTTTCTTCAGAAGCTTTAATGTCCTTGATAATATCCCTTGCTGATTTAGGTGTAAGCTTGCCGTACGTTTCTCCATTGATCATCATAACAGGAGATAAACTACAACAACCCAAACAGGCAACATTATTTAGTGTAAATAGACCATCTTCAGTAGTTTCACCTTCGCTTACGCCAAGTTCTTCACATATTGCATTTTCAACAGCTTTAGAACCATTAACATGGCAAGCAGTACCTTGACATAACATTATCAAATGTTTTCCTACTGGCTTTAATCTAAATTGCGTATAAAAAGTTGCAACTCCATAAACCTTAGCAGGTTTTACAGAAAGTTTTTCTGCAATATACAATAATACCTTTTCTGGTAGATACCCATAAATATCCTGTGCCTTTTGAAGGACAGTTATCAAGCTACCTTTAGAATCTTTATACTTTTCTATAACTGGATCCAATTCTTTAAAATTGATACAGCAACATTCCATGATACACACTCCTTTTAACAGAAATATTCGAAAATTCAGCCGATTAGAGAAGTAAAAAAAATAAAATTAATTGCGAAATCTTTTTATAATTTTCTTTATCTACGTGAAATTTAATAAACCTATTATAACATACTTTGTGAAACAAACAATAAAAAATTTTTAAAAAAATACAATTTTAAATAATGGAAATTGCATTGTCCTTGAAAAAAGTGGAAGTTGCAAAGTGGACAAGCTAGTATAATACATAAAAAAATACATGTATACAAAAAAATGACCCAGAATATTCTGAAAAAAGAAATTGAAAACTGAAAAAGTCATCAAAATGAAAGGGAGGAGAAGGGGTTTTATCTGAAAATTTAGAAAAGAATCAAATGCCACATGAAATGAATGGAAAAAATTCAAAATACTATAATTAATATTGTATAAAAAAAGAGCTGCAAAGCAGCTCTGGTTTTTATGCATTTCCTAAGGCTAAATCTTTCACATCTACTAGTAATGACTCGCCAGACATTTCTGCTGGTTTATCTAAATCCATAAGAGATAATAAAGTAGGTGCTAAATCAGCTAATTTACCATCTTTTAAATCAAAGTTACAATTTTCTTTAACTAATACAAGGGGAACTGGGTTAGTAGAGTGAGCAGTAATCACATTATCATTTAAATCTAACATTTCATCTGAATTACCATGGTCTGCTGTGATTAATATTTGTCCACCAGTTTTTAAAGTGGCATCTACTACTTTACCTACACAAGCATCCACTGTTTCAACAGCTTTGATTGCTGCAGGTATATCTCCTGTATGTCCTACCATGTCTGGATTAGCAAAGTTAACTATGATTAAGTCATAATCTTGCTTTTCTATTTGTTCAACTAATCTTTCAGTTACTTCGCTAGCGCTCATCTCAGGTTTCATGTCATAAGTTGCAACCTTTGGAGATGGAATTAATATTCTATCTTCACCCTTGTAAGGATCTTCAACACCACCGTTAAAGAAGAATGTAACGTGGGCATATTTTTCTGTTTCTGCTATTCTCAGTTGTTTAAGTCCTAGATTTGATACATATTCTCCCAGTGTATTTACTAATGTTTGAGGCTTAAATGCCACATCCACATTAGGCATAGAGGCATCGTATTGAGTCATGCAAACGTAGTTGACTTTGAAGAATCCTTTCTTTCTTTCAAATCCATCAAAATTACTATCAACAAAAGTACGAGTTATTTCCCTTGCTCTATCAGGTCTGAAGTTAAACATAATAATAGAGTCGTCTTCATTAACAGTAGCAACAGGTACTCCATCTTTTAATATTACAGTTGGTTTAACAAATTCATCTAATTCGTCTTTAGAATAGGAGTTTTCAACGGCTTCTACAGCGTTAGATGCAGTTTCTCCTTCTCCTAAAACTATGGCATTGTAAGCTTTTTCTACTCTTTCCCAACGGTTATCCCTATCCATTGCATAGAAACGGCCACTTATTGTAGCAATCTCACCAACCCCAATTTCTTCTAATTTGTCTTCTAATTGAGAAACAAATTCTTTAGCACTTGAAGGTGGCACGTCACGTCCATCTAAGAATGGATGAACATATACTTTCTTAAGTCCATTTTCTTTAGCAAATGTTAAAAGAGCATAAAGGTGAGTGTTGTGACTGTGAACTCCACCATCTGATAATAAGCCCCATAAGTGCAGTGCACTATTATTATCTTTAGCATTTTTAATAGCCTTTAATAAAGCTTCATTTTCAAAGATAGTTTTTTCTTCAATAGCTTTAGTTATTCTTGTAAGTTCTTGATATACAACTCTTCCGGCTCCAATGTTTAAGTGGCCTACTTCTGAATTTCCCATTTGCCCATCTGGTAATCCAACTTCAAGTCCACTTGCTTGTATGATACTTGTAGGATAGTTGTTAGTCAATTGGTCTAGATTAGGTATGTTAGCTAATTTAATAGCATTACCCTTTTCTGATTCGCTGATTCCATATCCATCTAGAATCATCAATACTGTATTTTTTTTCATGAATATTGCCCCCTTGGATATATTTATATTTATTTTACATGGGAAGGTTATGAAAAGTATATTAGAGGTTTTAGTGTACTACTCAAAATCAAATATAATAACCGACCCTATGGTAGATTGTCTATATTTTATCGATAGATTATATTATACAATAGATGAAGGTATAAATACAACTCGTTTAAATATAATACCTCATATAGAAAAAATACCCTATAAATGAAAACGTATTCACAGAAAAAAGGCAAAATCATAAGGAAAAGTGTTAATTAAATAACAAAGAATTAGCTTCATATTATATGGATTTAAAATTTTTTATGTACAATTATAATGAAAAATAATAGGAATAAATTGCTTAAAAGAATGAATCTGATTAAAAAATTCACAATAATGAACTGTGAAGGAAGATGGGGCTGGGGAAAGATTTCTTTCAAAATTTATTAAATCGATTGTAACTTTTAGGAATTATAGTTTGGAAAAAAAATAAGAGGTAAGGAGAGTTCCTTACCTCTAATCTATTAAGTTCTCACTTATGCACATATCTATGGATAGGATTCTCATTCCTATGGAGTTAAAATCTATTTTCATTAAATCACCAGTTATTTGAAGAATTATTCCTATACCAAATTTAGTGTGGTTTATAACTTCTCCTTCTTCGTAGGGGTGTTTACTAGAATTATCTTCATCTAGTGTTTTTTTCATGGCCTTTGGAGTCCAATTTGTTTTATTTATATAGTCTTTTAAATTAGTTCCATTAACTTCATCTATAAATATGGAAGGCTTAATATATCTACCATTTTGAAATGTAGGGCAGATTATAGAAAGATTTTCTTTTGCTCTGGTCATAGCTACATAAAAAAGTCTTCTTTCTTCTTCTAAATCAGAAAGATTATCTTCATCATCCTCATCTAAATTACTTATGTTTGGAAATTGACCCTTTATTAAATCTATTAAAAAGACACGATTAAACTCCAATCCCTTAGCCGAATGAACAGTAGATAGTATTATGTTTTTATTTTCCTTAGATTTCCTCGCGATCTTGGGAATTTCACTTAATCTTTCCATAAAGGAAATTATATTAGGCTCATCTATAGCTAATAATTTTAAATGACTAAATAATAATATGGCATTTTCATAGCTAGACTTTAATCTAGTACAATTAGATTCTAAATAATTATGATATGCCAAATCATTCTCAATAAATTCTAAGGCCTCATAGGGAGTCATTTTACATAAGGCATTAAAGGAATCCTTGATCCTATTAAGATTTTTTATTTGATAAGATTTAAGACCAGGGAAACTTATTAAATAATCAAAGACTGTAATGGACTTAGGATTATTCCTTATATAAGAAACGGATGCCTTGGAAATATATCCGTTCATTTTATAATATATTCTTTCAAAGGATTCTAAATCATAGTGATTTAAGGATAAATCTAAAAAAGCAAGTATATCCTTAGTTATCCAATGGGTTAGATAATTAGACTTAAATCCATGAATAAAAAAGTCTATGCCATTTTTATTCAATTTATCAATTAAGGGTAGGGCAGATATATTATTTCTGTATAAAATGGCTGTTTGTTCATTAGATGAATTTAAGTGTTCTATTATAAAATTTATTTGGTCTAAACTATCATGGACTTTTATTATATTTACGGGAAGAAATTCTTCATTCTGTGTAAATATATTCTTATTATATCTACTAGAGTTACTCTTTATAAAATCATTACTTATATTAACTATTTCTTTAGAAGAACGATAATTTTCTTCTAAGAAATAAACGCTTCCTTCCTTATAAGTGTTTGAAAAATCAAGAAGTTCTAATGGGCAAGCTCCCCTAAATCCATATATACTTTGGTCATCATCAGCCACCATGAATAAATTGTTATTAGGACTTGCCAATAACTTTACTATTTCGTGCTGTATTTTAGATGTATCTTGAGCTTCGTCCACCTGAATGTACTTGTATTGATTTCTATACTGATTAAGTAATTTTTCATCATTTTTCAATATTTTATAAGCAACTGTAAGCATATCATCAAAATCAATTATACGATTTTGCTTTTTATATTCTTCGTATTTTTCATATATCTTAGAAAAGTGTTCCACGTTAAAGTCGTGGAAGGAAAATTGTTCTTTAGGTATCATTAAGTTTTTTACTAGACTAATATTATTAGATATTTGTTCTAAAATATCTTCTGATGGTGCATTGTGGTTTATATCATAATATATTTTTCTTATTAAATGGTTCTTGGAAATAGTGTCTTTAGAATCTAAAATCTTAAAAGATACATTTTTTTTATAATAATACCTGTTTATTATTTTTAGACACAATTGATGGATAGTGGCAAAATAGATTTTATCAGTAAATTTATCTCCAAACATGGAATAAAATCTAGCCTTCATATCCTTAGCAGAAGCACGAGAAAAAGTTATGGATAATATATTTTCTGCTTTAATCTTATGTTTAAGCAAAAGATATGCAGTTCTACATATTAAAGTAGTAGTTTTACCAGCACCAGGTACGGCTAAAACTAAAGCAGGTCCATCTTTGTGTTTAACTATTTTTTTTTGTGGGTTACTTAAATCTATATTTAAATCTTTAAAGAAAGAAAAATTCAAGAAAAATACCTCCTAAAATTTTGTAACTTATAAAAGTATAACACATTGGTGGCATATTCAAAAAATAAATTAGCCATTTCACTGGTTATTTGAATTATTTTCTTCGTTATTGAATCGCTTACATATGTTCAATATGCTCGCTCACGATTCCTCGGAAATAATCCAAATCCCTCAGTGACTTGACTAGTTTATTTTTCTCATAAGCTTAAAAAAAAATCCATGGGAAAGGACAGGTTATAAGATATAGATTATGACCATACTAAAAAATGTTATAATAAATTTGAGGTGATTCTATGCCAAAGGAAATAAAATTAATAACATCGAGAGCTGGATATGGAAAGACAGATTTTGTTTTTAGAGATATATTAGATAAGTTAAAAAGGGGAGAAGAAAAGTTAATATTAATAGTTCCGGAACAATTTACCCTAGAGACGGAAAAGGACTTAATAGAAAAGTTAAACTTAAAGGGAATTATTAATATAGAAGTACTTAGTTTTACTAGACTTGCCCATAAGATTTTAAGTGAAGCTGGAGGAATAACTAGAACCTTTATAAATGATTTAGGGAAAAATATGATTTTGAAAAAAATAGTCCTAGAGAATAATAAAAATTTGACCATTTATAAAAAAAGTTCTACTCAAGATGGATTTATTAATATGATAAATGAACTTATAGGAGAATTTAAGCAAAATAATATTATGCCTAGGGATCTTAATAAGGAATTAGAACATAAGGATGAAAATATTATTATTTCTCAAAAACTTCAAGATATATCTTTAATATATGAAAACTTTGAAGATTATTTAGAGGGGAAATATATAGATACGGAAAATTTCTTAAATTTATTAATAGAAAAAATTGGAGAAGGAACTTTCCTTGAAAATGCCCATGTATGGATAGATGGATTTTCAAATTTCACTATTCAAATGAATGAAATCATAAGAAAAATAATTAATAAAGTGGATAGTGTGACCATAACTTTTCCTATGGGAGATGGAAATGATAAGGATATATTTACTTTGTGTGAAGATAACTATAGGAGAGTAATAAGAATTATAGAAGATGAAGGCTATATGTCCTATATAAATAGAATAAATTTAGATAGTCAAAGACTTGATTATTTAGAAAAATCAGAGGAAATAAACCATTTAGAAAAAAATATATATGCATATCCCTATAAAACCTATAAAAAGGAAGTAAAAAATTTAGATATATTTCATGGAAGCAATATTTATGTTGAAATTGAATATGTGGCTAGTAAAATTATAGAGCTCATAAGGGATAAAAAATATAGATTAAGGGATATGGCAGTGGTATCAAATGATATGGATAGGTATTCTAGAATCATTGAAAGGATATTTAAAGAATACGACATTCCCATATTCTTAGATAAAAAAAGAAAAATAATGAATAATCCCATAATAGAGTTCATATTATCAGCCTTACTTGTTATACAGAGAAATTATAGATATGAAGATATGTTTAGATATATAAAAACTGGATTCACTAAAATTTCAGTAGAAGAAGGTGAATTAATAGAAAACTATGCACTAAAGTATGGCATAAGGGGAGATGGATGGAAGTTTCCCTTTAAATATGGAGAAAATGAATATGATTTAGAACTATTAAATAAAATTAGAAAAAACATAGTAGAGGACTTGGGATTTTTAGAAGAAAAATTTAAAGGTAAAAAGACGGTAGAAACCATAACTAAGGGGGTTTATAAGTTCTTAGAAAAGGCCCAAGTATTTGAAAAGTTCCAAGGGTTTATAGACTACCTAAAGGATAAAAATCTCTATGAATATATGAATGAAAATACTCAAATATGGAATATTGTAATGGAAACACTAGATCAACTAGTGGAAATATTGGGAACTCAAAAGATGAGTTTAAAGGATTTTATAAAAATATTAGAATCGGGATTTGAGGCTACAGAAGTAGGAATAATACCTACAACCATAGATCAAGTTTTAATAGGTAATATATCTAGGTCTAAAAGTCATGATATAAAAGCACTATTTGTAGTAGGTGTAAATGATGGTATCTTACCTAAGAAAAGAGAGGATGACAAGATACTTTCCAGTGAAGAGAGAATTTTCATGAGGGAGATGGACATACCTATTTATTATGATGATAACAAAAAATCCCTAGAAGAGAGATTTACCATATATTCGTCCTTTGTAAAACCTATGGAATATTTATGGATAAGTTACCCTCTAGCCAATGCGGAAGGGAAGGCCTTAAGACCATCCATATTAATAGATAGAATTAAAAAGATATTTCCACAGATAGTAGAAAAAAGTGACATAGCCTATGAGGATTTAAATCTAAATTTAGTGACTAGGCCCAATAGTACCTTTAAGTATTTGGTAGAAAACTTGAGAAACTATGTGGATGGAAATGAAATGAGCGAGACCTGGTTTTATGTGTATAACTGGTATAAGAATAGGCCAGAATGGAAAGATTTGAGTGAAGAAGTAATAAGGGGATTATTTTATAAAAATAAAGAAAATTATATAGATGAAAAGGACGCAAAGAGTCTTTATAATGTACCAATCCATGCTAGTGTATCTAGATTGGAGAAATTTGTAAATTGTCCCTTTTCCCATTTTATAAGATATGGATTAAGACCAGAGGAAAGAAAAATTTTTGAAGTGAAAAGTCCAGATGTGGGAGAATTATTTCATCAATCTATGGAAAAATTTACAGACAAATTGAAAAATGATTCTATAGATTGGAAGCTATTAAATGAAGAAGAAAGTGGAGCAATTATAGAAACAGTAATAGATGATATAATTCCTAAGTATAGGGATGGAATTATGTTAAGTTCTAATAGATATAAGTATTTAGTTAAGAAATTAAAACGAATTAGTAAAAGAGCTATTTGGACTTTGACAGATCATCTAAGGGAAGGTGGATTTAGTCCAGAGGAATATGAGGTGGCCTTTGGTATAAATAAAAAATATCCTCCCATTGAGATTGAGTTACCAACAGGTGAAAAAATATATTTAGAGGGTAGAATAGATAGGGTAGATATTTTGAAGGATGAAGATGATGAGTATATTAAAATTATAGATTATAAGTCTGGAAATAAGGAATTTAGTTTATCAGATGTATATAATGGTATTCAATTGCAGTTGATAATATATTTAGAGGCCATACTTAAAAATCAAGACCATAAAAAACCTGCTGGAATGTTCTACTTTAAGATTGATGATCCTTTAATTAAAACAGATGAAAAGGTTAAGGAAGTAATAGAGAAGGAAATTAAGAAAAAGTTAAAAATGAAGGGATTAGTTTTAAAGGATGTAAATATTATAAGGCAAATGGATAAAAATATAGATGGCTACTCAGAAATTCTTCCCGTTAGATTGAGTAAAAAGGGAGAAGTGGATGGAAGATCATCTGCTGTAGATGAGGAAACTTTTAAAGATTTAATAAAACATGTGAAAAATCTGGTTAAAGAAATAAGTTATGAAATGATGAAGGGAAATATAGAAATACTACCTTGCAAAAATGGAACTAAGACTGCCTGTGATTATTGTCTATATTCAACCATATGTGAATTTGATACGGCTTTTGATGATAATAGTTATAAAAATATAAAAAAATTATCTAATGATGAAGTTATTAGAAAAATAAAAGAAGAGAATTAATAAAGGCTGTGTCTATGACACAGCCTAATTATTTAACATTATTTAACCTAATTTTTACTCATCCTAATTTCAATAATCTTTATTTTTATTTATCTATCTATTTATTTATCTAATTTTTTAGCTTTTGCAACTCTTTTTTCCCAGAAAGTTGCATTTTCAATTCCTAATTTCTTAGGATCGAAAACAGGGTCTTTTCCAGCAGCCTTTTGCTCTTCGTAATCCTTTAAGGAAGCGAATGCAGGCTTTCTTAACATGATAATACCAACTATGTTTAACCATGCCATGATACCAACACCTAAATCTCCAAGTCCCCAAGCTAGACCAGCAGTCTTAACAGCTCCATAGAAAGTAGCTCCTAATAGTAAAACTCTGAATCCAGTAAGTAACCAAGGTTTGTCGCCCTTTACATTTAAGTATGCAGCATTAGTTTCACCAATGTAGTAGTAAGCCATTAAAGTAGTGAATGCAAAGAATAATAGTGAGATTGCAACAAATGCACTACCAAATCCAGGGAACATAGATTCAACTGCTGCTTGAGTATAAGCAGGACCTATAGCTACTCCAGGCATATTTTCTACAATATATCCACCAGCAGGATTTTCAACGTTATACGTACCTGTGATTAGGATCATAAATGCAGTTGCAGAACATACGAATAATGTATCAATATATACAGAGAATGCTTGAACTAAACCTTGCTTAGCAGGGTGAGAAACTTCTGCAGCAGCCGCCGCTTGTGGTCCAGTACCTTGACCAGCTTCGTTTGAGTAAATACCACGCTTTACACCCCAAGTAATTGCCATACCTATGATACCACCAAATGCAGCGTCAGCAGCAAAGGCACTTCTTACGATTAACATGAAAACTCTTGGTAATTCGCTTATGTTCATAAAAACAATTATAAGTGCAACTAAAATATAAGCTACAGCCATAAATGGCACAACGATTTCAGCAACTTTACCTATACGCTTAACTCCACCAAATACGATTATAGCTAAAACAACTACTAATCCACCACCAGTTATTGCAGGACTAACACCAAATGCATTATCTAAACCAGCAGCTATAGAGTTAGATTGAACGCCTGGTAATAATAGCATTGCTATTATTGTTGCAATGGCGAAAGTAATTCCATACCATTTCATTCCTAAACCTCTTTCGAAGTAATAAGCAGGACCTCCACGGTATTCTCCATCTTGCTCTATCTTGTAAATTTGTGCTAATGCAGATTCAACGTAAGCTGAACCAGCACCTAGGAAAGCGATTGCCCACATCCAAAATACTGCACCAGGCCCACCAAGTGCGATTGCAGTAGCAACCCCAGCGATGTTACCTGTACCAACACGTCCGGAAACAGAAACTGCTAATGCTTGGAATGAAGATATACCCTTTTCAGAATCTCCACCATCCATTAAAAGTTTAACCATTTCTTTAATGTGTCGCACTTGTAAAAAGCGCATTGCAAAAGAAAAATATAGACCAACGCCTAAACATAAATAAATTAGTGCTTTACTCCAAACGAGACCATTCAGAGCATCTACTATTTGAGCCATATTATGTCTCCCCCTTTAATAAAATTTATTAAACAGTAATATAAGATTACTGAATAAAACGTGGTTGACTTTCTTTTAGTATTGCCGTTCTTTTGCTAATTCATCCTAAAAAAAATAATTAAAAAATAAAAGGTATTTCGAAATGTGTTTTTGTAAGAGTGTTTCTTAGATATGGTGTTTCTTATTTGGAATAGATAAAAAATATATTTGTCAGTGACTTTATTGTACCATCAAATGTGAATAATTTCTAGGTATTAAATAAAGAATTTTGAAAAAATTCTAAATGTACTACAATAGGACAAATGATATAAATTCTAAAAAATCAAGTGAAAATCAGGGTTTGAGCTGTGGAAAAATTAAAAATAAAAAATTTAAAATAATGAATTTTTTATTTCTGAATTTTGTATTTTTAATCATTTTAAGGGAAAAAATGTATTCTTCATGGAATTTGGTCCATAAAAAATCATTAATTTTAATATTAATTAGATGAATATTAAAAGATGCGATAAAATATATAGGGAAGGATATATTCATATGATATTTTAGAACTTTATTTAATAGTTATAAATAAGGAGATGAGAAGAGTGGTTATGTGGACAAAAGATCAGCAAGAGGCCATAGACGCAAGAAAAAGTAATTTACTAATATCAGCAGCTGCTGGTTCTGGAAAGACTGCTGTGTTAGTGGAGCGAATAATAAAATTAATAACTAAGGATAAAATAGATATAAATAAATTGTTAATAGTTACTTTTACTAATGCAGCAGCAGGGGAAATGCGTGAAAGGATAGGTAATGCCATAAGTAAAGAACTAGAAAAGTCAGATTCTAATGATAAACATTTGAGAAGACAAATAACATTACTTAATAAGGCTTCCATAAGTACTATACACTCCTTTTGTATAGAAGTAGTAAGGAAGTATTTTCATTTAATTAATATAGACCCTAATTTTAGAATAGGAGATATTACAGAAACCAATATTATGAAAATGGAGGCCCTAGAAGAAGTATTCGAGGAAGAATACAAAAAGGAGAATAATGAATTTGTAGGCCTAGTAGAGCGTTTTGGAGGAAACAGGGAGGATGTACCACTACAAGAAATAGTACTTACTTTATATGAATTTATTCAAAGTCAACCTTATCCAGAAGAGTGGTTAAGGAATAAGGTTTCAGAATTTGATTTAGACATGGAAAATATATATGAAAATAGTTGGTATAAAGAAATTATAAACCAGATAAATATTGGTTTATCTGGAGCACGTGAAATGTTTTTAGAGGCAAAGGACATATGCAATAAACCATTTGGTCCCATTGCATATGAAGAGGCTGCAAATAGTGATATAAGACTAGTGGATGAACTCATAGAAGCTTCTAAGATAGATCTAGATTACTTTTATAAAATACTAAGTAGTGTATCCTATAAGAGGTTGGGACGAGTGAGTAAAGATGTGGATGATAATTTAAAGGAAGAGTTTAAGGATATTAGACAACAGGGGAAAGATATAATAGATGACATAAGAAAGAATATTTTAAATAAAAGTCCAAAGGAATTTGTACAAAACCTAAAGGAACTACATCCATACATGACATATTTATGTGATATTGTATGTGATTTTGAGAAACTATATAAAGAAAAGAAGAATGAAAAGGGTATTGTAGATTTTAACGATTTAGAACATTATGCCCTTGAAATTTTATCTAACAGGGAAGTGGCTAAAGAATATGAGAAAAGGTTTGAATATATATTTGTAGACGAATATCAAGATAGTAATATAGTTCAAGAAACTCTCATTAATTTCATAAAGCGAGAGGACAATATGTTCATGGTAGGAGATGTAAAGCAAAGTATATATAGATTCAGATTGGCAGATCCATCTTTGTTCATAAGTAAATATGAGAGTTTTAATAGGGAACAGGATAGTTTAAATAGGAGAATAGATTTAAGTAAAAATTTTAGAAGTAGAAAAGAAGTAATAGACGGAATAAATTACATATTTAAAAACATAATGAGCAAAGTATTAGGAGAAATAGATTATGATGAAGGAGCCTACCTTTATGAAGGGTTTGAAAAGAAACCTATAGATGAGGCTGAAATAGAAGTAAATTTAATAGATAAAAAATCTAGTGAAGAAATAATAGATGAAGTGGAAGAATTAGAATATACACAAATTGAAGCTAAGATTGTAGCAAAAAGAATAAAGGAATTACTAAACAAAGAAATATATGATTATAAGAGAGAAGAATATAGAAAAGTTCAATATAATGATATGGTTATACTACTTAGGACTACAAGGAATTGGGCAACTTCCTATATGGAAGTTTTAATGGAAGAGGGTATACCTGTTTATGCAGATACTAACAGTGGTTATTTCGAGACTCTAGAGATAGATTTGTTTATGAATTTCTTAAAAGTAATAGATAATAAAAGGCAGGACATTCCACTTATTAGTGTTATGAAATCACCGATTGGAAAATTTAGTATAGAAGAACTTATAAAAATAAGGATAGAAAATAAAAGTGGAACTTTTTTTCATGCAGTGAATTCTTATGTACAGAATAATAAAGATGATTTAAGTGAAAAGTCTAGAGAATTTATGAGTAAATTAAACAATTGGAAGAAGGAAGCCGTGTATATTCCCATAGATAAATTTATAGATAAACTATACATAAATACTAATTATTATAATTATATAGGTTCCATGCCTAGGGGAATTCAAAGGCAAGCTAATTTAAGATTACTAATAGACAAGGCAAAACAATTTGAGCATACAGCAATTAAGGGTTTGTTTAATTTCATTAAGTATATAGATAAATTAAAAAATAGCAGTGGCGACTTAGGGGAGGCAAAATCATTAGGTGAAAATGATAATGTGGTTAGAATAATGAGTATACATAAAAGTAAAGGTCTTGAGTTTCCAGTAGTATTTGTGGGGGCCATGGGAAAGAGGTTTAATTTAAGAGATACTAATAATCCCTTATTACTTCATAAGGATTTAGGCTTAGGACCTAAATATGTGGAACCTAAAATGAGAATTGAAATGGATACTATTGCTAAAATAGCCATGAAAAACAGAATTAAAAGGGAAAGTTTATCAGAAGAGATGAGAGTCTTATATGTTGCTTTAACTAGGGCTAAAGATAAATTAATTCTAGTTGGAGGCATAAACGATTTGGAAAGAACCCTCAAGAAATGGAAAAAATCTCAAAATGTATCTAATTTGTTAAGGTCCCATACTTATATGGATTGGATAGGTCCACTTCTTCTTCGCCATAGGGAACTAGAAAATTTAAGAGAAAATATGGAAGTAAATATAATAGATGATGAATCTAAATGGAAAGTTAATTTACTTAGCAAGAAGCATGTGGAAATAGAAGAAAAGAATAAGGAAGAGCAAAAAAAGGTACTATTAGAAAAAATCAGAGAATACGAGAAGAAGGAAGCTGCCATGAAGGCTGTCATAGATCATAAATTAGACTGGGTATATCAATATAAAAGTGAGAGTAAGATACCATCCAAGCTATCGGTAAGTGAAATAAAGAGGGTGGCAATGAAGGGGATAGAGCACATACATATACCCACATTAGTTAAAAAACCTAAATTTATGGAAAGTAAAAGTGCTTTTTCAGGAGCTCAAAAGGGAGTTATAATTCACTCCTTGATGGAATATTTAGATTTTAAAAGGGTAGACTCTATAGAATACATAAATAATGCTATAGAAGAAATGGCAAATAAGGAGTTATTAACTAAAGAAGAAGCTAGTATATTGGATTCAAATAAAATATGGAATTTCTTTAAATCTAATATAGGTAAAAGGGCTCGAGATGCTAATGTTATTTACAAGGAAGTTCCATTCAATCTTGTGATGAAGGCTAAGGATATAATTCCAAATAGTACAAGTGAAGAGGACATGCTTATTCAGGGAATTGTAGACTGTTATTTTGAAGAGGATGATGGATTAGTTTTACTTGATTATAAAAGTGACTATGTAAAAGAAAGTAATAAGGAAATAATTATGAAATATAAGCCCCAATTAGATCTTTATGAAAAAGCCCTTGAGGGAATTCTAAATAAAAGGGTGAAAGAAAAAATAATATATTCCTTTTATTTAGACGAAGAAATTAGAATAGGATAGTGAGAAATGAAAGAAAAATTAAAAAAATATTGTAATAATATTGGAATAGAATATGTGGGTATTGCTCCAATAAGACCTTATAATGAATTAAAGGATATAATCAAAAAAAGAGAAGAAAATAATTGGTTAAGTGGAATGGAAGAAGGGGATATAGAAAAGAGAATAGATCCTAAACTTATTATGGATGATTGTAGGTCCATTATAGTTTGTCTTTTTCCCTATTACATAAAGGATATAAACAGCAACATTTCTAATTATACCTATGGTAAGGATTATCATATGGTAGTTAAAGAAAAGCTAAATCAAATAGGAAGTTACTTGAGTAGTGAAATAGAAGGATTTAAGTATGAAGCCTTTACTGACACAGGACCTCTAGCAGATAGGTATTTAGCTTATATGGCGGGTTTGGGATTTTTTGGATTAAATCAAAGTTTAATAAATGATAAATATGGGACATATACATTTATTGGATATATTATTAATAATTATCCCTTTAAAGAAGATACACCATTAAATAAGACTTGTTTAAGATGTGGAGAATGCATAGAAGCTTGTCCAGGAAAAGCCCTGTATGATGACTTTAATATGGATGCTAAGAAATGTGTATCCTATTTAACTCAGAAAAAGGAAGAGTTAAGGGTGGATGAGATTGAAAAAGTGAAAAAGGCAAAAAAGGTATTTGGTTGTGATGTATGTCAGCAAGTTTGTCCTCACAACAAAAATGTAGCAAAAACTAATATTATAGAGTTTAAGGAAGATTTACTTACTAGTTTAGACAAAGGGGAAATAGAGAACATGTCTAATAAAGGTTTTAAAAGAGAATATGGGAATAGAGCCTTTAGTTGGAGAGGTAGAAAAATAATAAGTAGAAATTTTTCATATATGGATTAAAAAAGGAGTAACCATTTGGTTACTCCTTAAAATTTATGTTATTAAACGATTCCGTGAGCCTTCATAGCTTCAGCAACTTTTAAGAAACCAGCAATGTTTGCTCCAGCAACATAGTTACCTTCCATACCGTATTCCTTAGCAGCCTTTTGAGCAGCAGCAAAGATGTTAACCATGATTTGGTCTAACTTAGCGTCAACTTCTTCGAATGTCCAAGAAAGTCTCATGCTGTTTTGAGACATTTCAAGAGCAGAAGTAGCAACTCCACCAGCATTTGCAGCCTTAGCAGGTCCAACTAATACTCCATTTTCTAAGAAATATTCTAAAGCTTCGTTTGTACAAGGCATGTTAGCACCTTCTCCAACAGCTAGAACTCCGTTGTCAACTAATTTCTTAGCAGTTTCTAAGTTAATATCATTTTGAGTTGCAGATGGAAGAGCGATGTCACACTTAACACCCCAGATTCCTTGTTGTCCTTCAAAGTACTTAGCTTCTGGATGGTGGTTAACGTACTCTTTAATTCTCTTTCTTTCTACTTCTTTGATTTGCTTAATAGTATCTAAGTTGATACCGTTTTCATCAACTATGTATCCAGAAGAGTCACACATAGCGATAACTTTAGCTCCATATTGAGTAACTTTTTCGCATGCGTAGATAGCAACGTTACCAGCACCAGAAATTACAACAGATTTACCTTCGAAAGAAGTGTTATGAGCTGCTAACATTTCTCTTACAAAGTAGATAAGTCCATATCCAGTAGCTTCTTTTCTTACTAAAGATCCACCATAAGTTAAACCTTTTCCTGTAAGTACTCCAGCTTCGTATTGGTTCTTAACTCTCTTGAATTGTCCGAACATGTATCCAATTTCTCTAGCTCCAACACCAATATCTCCAGCTGGAACGTCTAAATCTTGTCCAATATGTCTATAAAGCTCAGTCATGAAACTTTGACAGAATCTCATGATCTCAGCATCAGATTTTCCTTTAGGATCAAAGTCAGATCCACCTTTACCTCCACCAATTGGAAGACCAGTTAATGAATTTTTAAAGATTTGCTCGAATCCTAAGAATTTAATAATTCCTAAGTATACAGAAGGATGGAATCTAAGTCCTCCTTTGTAAGGTCCGATTGCACTGTTAAATTGTACTCTGAATCCTCTATTAACTTGAGGCTTACCACTGTCATCAACCCAAGGTACTCTGAACATAATAACTCTTTCAGGTTCAACTAATCTGTCGATAATTCCTGCTTCAACAAACTCAGGGTGCTTTTCAATAGCAGGTTCTAACGAACGAAGAACTTCTTCTACTGCTTGGTGAAATTCAGCTTCACCTGGATTTCTTTTTTTAACTTGCTCTAAAACTTGTTCAACAACTGACATGATTTTACATCTCCTTTTTGGGAATGATATTAAATCGAGATTGCATCTTGAGAAAAAAATATCAACCTCGTCCAATTAAAATTTAACATACTGGAGTCTAAGAGTCAATTACATATTTTGCGGAAAAGTGACTTCAATTTAGAATTTTCATAAAACAATTATTTTTTCAATTTAATATTTCAGTATACTGAAATATTAAATTAGTATACGCAAGCTAGTAATCATGATTACTTAAGTAGATAGCTAGTATGCACAGAATTAAGGATTTAGATAAAATTCGAAACTTTATTCTTATAAGATGAAAATAGTTTTTTTAGTTAGAATGGTGACCCTTAATAGATTTTTAGAAAAATTTAATAATCTATTAGTTGATTTTTATAAAGGTAAAAGAGATAATAATTAATGGGCTTAATTAAACTAAAAAGGAGCAAGAAGATGAGTTACTATATAGATAGAAAAACGGGGAAAAAGGTAAAAGAAAAGGTTGCAGGAAGCAAGTTTATAGTTTGGACATATAATACATCTGTAGGAAAAAGTCTATTAGAGTTAATTGTAAAAAGAAAGTTTTTCTCAAGTTTATATGGAAAATTACAAGATTTATCTAATAGTAAAAAGAAAATACAGGATTTTGTAAGGGATTTTAACATTGATATGAGTGAAGCTGAAAGGGAAGATGTATCAGAGTATACCTCCTTTAATGATTTTTTTACTAGAAAGTTAAAAAGTGAAAGTAGAAAAATAGATAGGTCTGAAAAGGCATTAATTTCACCAGCTGATGGAAAAGTACTAGCTTATGAGAACATTCATGTGGAGAAAGTAATTCAAGTTAAGGGATTTTTATATAAACTACAGGATTTATTTGACGATGAAAATGAAGCTAAATTATACAACGGAGGTACATGTGTAGTTGTGAGATTAGCTCCAAATGATTATCACAGATTTCACTTTGTAGATGATGGAATTCCTAGGGATGTGAAAAGGATAAAGGGTGATTATTACTCAGTAAATCCCATTGCATTAAAGGAAGTAATTAGTCTTTATTGTAGAAATAAAAGACATGTTACCATGTTTGATTCCAAAAACTTTGGTCAAGTGGCCTTTGTAGATGTGGGAGCCACTTGTGTAGGAAGTATAATTCAAACCTTTAATGAATATACAGAGGTTAAAAAGGGTGATGAAAAGGGATATTTTAAGTTTGGTGGATCTACTGTAGTCATGTTCCTACAAAAGGGGATGGTTAAAATAGACCCTGACATAGTTAAGAATTCTAAAGCGGGAATAGAAACAAGTGTATTTATGGGTGAGAAAATAGGAGAGAAATAATAAAAGATGATAATGAAATTTCATTATCATCTTTTTGTATATATAATTATGATGAAGCTAAATCTTACTTAAGAACTGCTCCAGTGCTTGCTGATGTAACTAATTTTGCGTATCTTGCTAAATATCCTTTAGTAACTTTAGGCTCAGGTCTTACATGGGATTTTCTTCTTTCTTCTAATTCTTCATCTGTTAAAGCCACTTCTAAAATTTTATTAGGTATATCTATATTGATAATATCACCGTTTTTAATAAGGCCAATTACTCCACCTTCCATGGCTTCTGGAGATACATGACCTATGGCAGCACCACGAGTGGCTCCTGAAAATCTTCCATCTGTAAGTAAGGCCACATCCTTATCTAGACCCATTCCAGCAATAGCCGAAGTAGGAGACAACATTTCTCTCATACCAGGGCCACCCTTAGGTCCTTCGTATCTAATAACTACCACATCACCCTTTTTAATTTGATTATTGAATATGGCCTCTACTGCCTCTTCCTCGGAGTTATACACCTTAGCAGGACCACTATGAATTAGCATCTCCTCTGCCACGGCAGATTCCTTAACTACAGCACCATCCATTGCTAGGTTTCCTGTTAAGATAGCAAGTCCACCCCTATTTCTATAAGGATTATCTATAGGTCTTATTATATTATGATCTAGTACTGTAGTAGTTTTTATATTTTCCCCAACTGCATAGTTTGTAACTGTCATACAATCTTCATTAATAAGATTTAGTTTAGTTAATTCATTCATAACGGAAGGAATACCACCGGCTCTGTGCAAATCCTCAATATGATGGGGACCACTTGGGCTTAATTTTGTTATATAAGGAGTTACTTTACTTATCTCATCAAATAAATCTAGTGGAAGCTTTATTCCTGCCTCATGGGCTATAGCTGGTAAGTGTAGTACCGTGTTAGAAGAACCAGCCATGGCCATATCTACAGTAATGGCATTTTTAAAAGCATCTAGAGTAAGTATATCAAGAGGCTTTAAGTTCTTCTCTACACATTCCATTACTTTCATGCCTGCATATTTAGCCAATTGAATTCTTTCACCAGAGTGGGCCATGGCAGTACCGTTAAAAGGAAGTCCCATGCCAAGTACTTCTGTTAAACAATTCATACTATTAGCAGTGAATAAACCAGAACAAGAACCACATCCAGGACAAGCCCGTTTAGCGTATTCTTCTAATTCTTCCATAGATATTTCATTATTTTTATAAGTTCCTACCCTTTCTATTACAGAACTAAAGTCAAGATTTTCCCCTTTGTATTTTCCAGCCCACATGGGACCACCACTTATAACTACTGATGGAATATTAAGTCTTGCAGCAGCCATAATCATTCCAGGAACTATTTTGTCACAATTAGGAATTAAAACAAGTCCATCAAAACCGTGGGCCATGGCCATAGCTTCAATGGAGTCAGCTATAAGTTCACGACTTGCTAGTGGGTATTTCATTCCTTCGTGACCCATGGCAATACCATCGCATATTCCTATGGCAGGAAATTCAATAGGAGTACCTCCAGCCATGGCCACCCCTAATTTTGCAGCACGTGCTATTTCGTCTAAGTGCATATGTCCTGCTACTATTTCATTTTGGGCATTTACTATACCTATTAAGGGTTTATCTATTTCTTCTCTTGTATAACCCATTCCATAAAAAAGGGATCTAGCAGGAGCTCCTTTAGCTCCACCTTTAATTTTATTACTTCTCATTATTATAACCTCCTAAAAATTTTTCCAATTAAAAAAACCCCGCTCTAAGGTAAATTACAACCTTAGGGACGAGGTAAGTTTCGTGGTACCACCCTAATTTAAAATTTGCTCACACAAATCAACTCTTCAAGTCATTAATTAACTCTAGCCTTATAACGGTGGCACATGTGATTTAGCACAATACCGGCCTTGCCTACTAATATATTCGGCTTAGCAGTTTAGGAGTGATCATTATATACAATATTTAGCGCCTACTCTCAGCTAAATGTAGGTTCTCTGTAACTAAAGGAATTGTATTTTTCTCTCCATCATTACTTTTAATCATATTATTAAAAGCAATTGTACTACAATAACGAACAGAGGGCAATAGGGAATTTCAAAAATGCATAAAAATTCTTTAAATTTAATATTTTCAATAAAATTACACAAAATATAAATGTTGTTATTGTGATTTTCTAAAATCTTGATAAATGGACGAATATGGCATATAATAAAGAAGTAAGGACAATAAGGACGAATATGGCATATAATAAAGAAGTGAAGACAATAAGAAGGTACTTATACAAAAGACTATGGGCTGTTTTATTATAGCCTATTTTTTAAGTTAACTTTTAAATGTTTTTTTAAGAAGAATTTTTATTAAGATAAATTTTGAGAAAGTTGGTGATGGTTGTGGAATCAAGTCCTGTCCCCCAGATGGGTTATGGAAAATTCAATAGAAATAGGAGAAGCATAATCATTACAATAAATATAGGATGTGGTTCTCCTTTGTAAGGAGGGTCTAATTTGTGAAAGAAAATATTTTTGAACTTATTGAAGATAAGAAATATGGATTAGTTAGAAAAGAAATTATAAAGTTAAATACAGTAGATATAGCAGAATTTATTGAGGAATTACAGAAGGACCAAGCAGTAATTTTATTTAGGTTGCTTCCTAAGGACATGAGTGTAGAGGTATTTTCAAATTTAGAAAATGATACTCAAGAAGCTATTATAAGAGCTATAACAGATAAGGAAATTGCAAACATAGTAAATGATCTGTATTTTGATGATATGATAGACTTTATAGAAGAAATGCCAGCTAGTATTGTAAAGAAGATTTTAAAGCATTCTAAAGAAGATGAAAGAAAGCTTATAAATCAATTTTTAAATTATCCTGCCGATTCTGCAGGAAGCCTTATGACTATTGAGTATGTGGGTCTTAAAAAGGAAATGACATTAAAACAAGCTATGGAACTCATAAAAAGAGTTGGTATTGATAAGGAAACCATATATACATGCTATGTTATGGATTCGAATAGAAAACTAGAGGGCATAGTGTCTTTAAGAAAGCTTGTAATCAGTGATGAAAATAAAACTGTAGAAGAGATAATGGTAACAAATCCTATTAAAGTATATACTCATGATGATCAAGAAGAAATTGCTAAGGTGTTTAAGAAATATGATTTCATAGCTCTTCCTGTTGTGGATAAGGAAGATAGATTAACGGGAATTATTACAATAGATGATGTGGTAGACGTAATAGAACAAGAAAATACTGAAGATTTTCATAAGATGGCAGCTATGGAGCCTACAGAAGAAAATTATTTAGATACTAGTGTATTTACTTTAGCTAAAAGAAGAATAATGTGGCTTATGATATTAATGGTATCTGCCATGTTTACAGGAAGTATAATAAACAATTTTCAGGATGTATTAGAAAAAGTAGTAATATTGGCATCTTTTATGCCCATGTTAATGGGTACAGGTGGAAATGCTGGATCACAATCTTCAACTCTTGTAATTCGTGGTATGGCTCTAGAGCAAATTGAATTGTCAGATGTATTTAAAGTAATTGGAAAAGAATTAAGGGTAAGTATGTTAGTTGGATCAGGGTTAGCACTACTGAATTTTATTAGGATGTATTACTTGCAAAGTGTAGATATAAAAATTGCAACTACTGTATGTTTAACCTTAATAGTGGTAGTAGTAATAGCTAAACTCGTAGGTGGAACACTACCTATATTGGCAAGAAGTTTAAAGCTAGACCCAGCAATCATGGCAAGCCCATTTATAACTACTATAGTAGATGCAGTATCATTGTTTGTATACTTTAGTATGGCTAGTTATTTTCTAGGAATAGGCTAATAGTCCCTTAAGAAAATCATGAATTTTGCCGATTATAGAATGTAAGCTAAAATCGGAGGTAGGTTATGTCAAAAAATATAATGCTAGATGATAAAATAATTAAAAAAAATAAAATTGGAATTTTAATATATGATAAAGATTGGAAAGAATTATTTGTAAATAATATGACTAGGTCCATGAAAAAAAATGCTAAAATTTTAGATGAACTATGTAATGAACATAAGAGTGCAGAGAAAAATTCCATTTTACTTAAGAAAAAAAAGAAGCAGATTATAAAGGCCATACTAGAACTTTCAGATGAAATAAATAACAAAAATGAAGGTTCCGTAGAACGCCTTGAAAATATAAAGGAACAATTGGTACAAATAAATGATCAGATAGATGAAAATCAATTTTTATTAGAGACTTTACCTAGGAAAATTAAAAAATATAATTTAGAATTATTAGAGGAAAGTACCTATATAGCATATAAAAGTATAGAAAAAGAAAGTAAACGAGTTGAAGAGTTAGAAAGTGAAATGACCATACTAAGAGAGAAATTAGGAAATATGAGAGACGAAAAGATAAGCTTACAGGAAAAGGTAGATAAGGTATATGAATATATTCATAATACCCTTGGCCACAAGGAAGCTAATAAGTATGATACCAAATATTTATAAAGTGTGAATTAGTTTAAGCTAATTCACACTTTTAATTTTATGGAGAAATAAATTGGGTTTTCGTATTGAATGTGTCTATCCATATAGTATGAAAATTTGAAAATATGCTAAAATTGGTTAAACTAGTAATGTAGAAGGTTTTTTTTGAAATAAAGAGAATTAAATCATGTAGGAGTGATAGACTTGATAAAAGGTATAGGAATAGATATTATAGAAATATATAGAATTGAAGAGGCAATAGAAAGAAACAAAAGATTTATAGAAAGAATTTTTACTGAAAAGGAAATAGAATATTTTCAAAAGGTAAACTACAATACTAATACTATAGCAGGAAATTTTGCGGCAAAGGAAGCAATAATGAAGGTGTTGGGAACTGGTCTGAGAAATTTCAAACTAAAAGATATAGAAGTAGTTCGTAATGAATTAGGGAAGCCAGAGGCCATTCTTCATAATAATGCAAAAAAAATAAAGGAACAATTAGGAATAAGTAATATAATGATAAGTATATCTCATAGTAAAAAATATGCAGTTGCTAATGCTGTTGGAGAGTAAAAAAATAAAATAAAGTGAGTGTGAGTAATGAAAGTTGTAAGTGGAGAAGAGATGAAAAATATTGATAAAATGGCCATTGATAAATATAAGATTCCAGGAGTTGTTCTCATGGAAAATGCAGGACTGAAAGTGGTTGAGGAAATATGTAAATCTTTAGAAAAATATCGTAATAAAGTGATTACTATTATTTGTGGGGCAGGAAATAATGGAGGAGATGGCTTTGTAGTAGCAAGGCATTTAAAGAATATGGGAATTCCTATAAACTTATATCTCCTTGGAAATCCAGCTAACATAAAGGGTGACGCAAAGATAAACTATGATATAATATCAAAACTTAATATAGAAATTGGACTTTTAACTACTATTAATATACTAAAGAAGTTTTCAGAACATGTAAATAGAAGTTCCATAATAATAGATGCCATATTTGGAACGGGATTAAGCCGTCCCGTAGATGGATATATAAAGCAAGTAATTGATATTATAAACACATCTAATAATGAAGTTATATCAATAGATATTCCTTCTGGAATTTCAGCAGATGATGGTAGTGTATGTGGTGGTGCCATAAAAGCCAGTAAGACAGTAGTATTTCATTTACCTAAGTATGGAAATATATATTATCCAGGGAAGGACTATTGTGGAAATGTACTTATTAAAGACATAGGGATTCCTAAAGAAGTTGAAGAACAATTTGGATTGAAGGGAAATCTAATTACTCCTAAATACATAAAAAATAAGCTTAAAAAAAGAAATGGAGATACCCATAAAGGCACTTATGGAAAGGGATATATAATAGCTGGATCCGTAGGTATGACAGGAGCAGCCATGTTAACATGCAAAGGGGCTTTAAGAAGTGGTATAGGGATTCTAAGGCTAGCCATATCTCAAAGATTAAATTCCATATTAGAGTCAAGTCTCACAGAAGTTATAACAGTACCCTTATCAGAAACTAAAACGGGTACATTTAGTATAGCTGATATAGAAAAGATTATAAAGACTATGGAAGATAGTAATGTGGTAGGAATAGGACCTGGTTGTGGTAAAAGTAGGGAAATTGAAGATTTAATAAGGAATATATTAGAAAGGACTAGTATTCCTATTGTAATAGATGCAGATGGACTAAATGCTTTAGCTAGAAGGAAGGAAATTTTATCAGAAATAAAATCTCCTTGCGTAATGACTCCCCATATGGGAGAAATGGCTAGGCTTACAGATTTGGACATAGAGTATATAAAAAAGAATAAGATACAAGTAATATCTGAATTTGCTAAAAAGGTAAATTGTGTAGTAGTACTAAAGGATGCAAGAACAATGGTAGTTAATCCACAAGGGCAAGTTTTCATAAATACTACAGGAAATCCAGGTATGGCTTCAGCTGGAAGTGGAGATGTACTTACTGGAATTATTACAGGATTAATAGGTCAAGGGTTATCAACCTTCGAAGCAGCCGTATGTGGAGTATATATTCATGGGAAAGCAGGAGATTTTGCAGCACAAAAGTTAAGTGAATATAGTTTAAATGCTTCAGATATAGTAAATGAAATTGGAAGTGTATTTAAAGAGCTGTTACTATAAAAAATATATAAGTTTAGAGATTAGGGTTAGGGGTTTAGAGATAAAAACTCTCAACTCTTAACCCTTAATTAAAAAAAATAGAATATAAGTGAATAAATTCACGTAAAAATTATAAAAGACTCTTTTGTCTTTTAATAATTTTTATGGGTGATTGGGTGTATGAAGAAGGTCCTATGTGTAGCGTGTATTTTATTAATAGTTTTATCAGCTTGCGGTAAGAAAACAGATGAAGACATATTTTATAGTGTACAAAAAAAATTAAATAAAATGGAGCGTTATTCTTGTGAAATAGAAATAACATCTATTGGGAACAAAACTCCTCAAAAGTATGAAGTAAGGCAATGGTTTAAGAAACCAAATATGTATAAACTAGAAGTGATGAAACCTGAAAATTTAAAGGGAAAGGTTACTATTTCAGATGGAAATAAGACCTATATATATCATCCACAAATAGAGCAAACTTGGATGGTACAAAGAAATTCTAAGGAAAAAAATTTGTTTTTGGGATACTTTTTAGATAATTGTCTTAAAAGTGAAGACTCTACTATTGGCAGAAAAACTAAAAATGATATGGAATATGTGATTATAGACACTAATATACCAGGAAATCATCCTTATTATTCAAAAGAAAGATTATGGATACATACAAAGAACTTAAAACCAGCCTATTTAGAGGTGTTTGATAATAAGGGCAACACTAGAATATATATAGAATATTGCAAGTTTGTCTATGATCCTAAATTATCTGATGACTTTTTTCAGATGAAATAAAAGTTACTTAAGAAAAAGTGTGGGGGGACAAACAAATGAAGGATCTGACTAAACTAAGACCCGTATGGGCAGAAATTAATTTAGACAATTTAAAGTACAATATGATGCAAATAAGAAATAGAGTATCAAAGGATATTAAGGTTGGTGCAGTTATAAAGGCCGATGGATATGGTCATGGAGCATTAGAGATTGCAGATACTCTACTTGAAAGTGGAGCTGACTATTTAATGGTAGCCACTTTAGGAGAAGCATTACAATTAAGAGAAAAATATGATCAGGTACCCATACTTGTATTAGGGTATACGCCTAATGAATGTGCAGACGATGTTATTAATAACAATATATCTCAAACTATATATAATATGGAACAAGCAAAATATTACAATGAAATGGCGGAATATTTAGAAAAGAAAGCAATTTTGCATATTAAGATTGATACGGGAATGGGGAGATTGGGATTTAAGCCTACCCCAAGTTCAGTAGAAGATATTTTGCAAATAAATAGTTTATCCCATGTGGAATTAGAAGGAATATATACTCATTTTGCAGTGGCTGATGAAACTGATAAGACCTTTACAAAAGAACAATTTAATAAATTTGTATATGTAATAGAAACTTTAGAGAAAAATAATGTGAATATAAAAATAAAACATACATCTAATAGTGCAGCCATAATAGATATGGATAGCACCCATTTAGATATGGTTAGAGCAGGTATTATATTGTATGGACTTTACCCATCAGAAAATATTCAAAAAAGTTTATTAGATGTAAAACCCATCCTTAGCTTAAAGGCTAAAGTAAGTAATGTTAAAGTTATAGACAAGGGAGAAACGGTAGGGTATGGACGTAAATACCAAGCCCCAGATAAAACTAAAATTGCTACAATACCTATTGGATATGCAGATGGATTTACTAGAATGTTATCAGGAAAGGCGAATGTATTAATAAATGGTAAGTTGGCTCCTGTTGTAGGCAGAATATGCATGGATCAATGTATGGTAGATGTATCTTCAATTGAAAATGTAAAAATAGGAGATGAAGTAGTATTAATAGGAAGTTCAGGAAAAAATTACATAAGTGTAGATACTATTGCTCAAAGTTTAGATACTATAAACTATGAGGTTGTATGTATGATAAATAAGAGGGTTCCTAGGGTATATATAAGAGAAAATCAGGTTATTCATATAAAATCGTGAAAAAAAGTATAAAAAAGTAGTCATATTGACACACTTATAATGAATATTATATAATTGAGTATATATTTGAGTAAATATTATTTATATATAATGTAAATATTAAAATAAACATGTTGCTTACTGCAGGAGGTGTGGATGTGGCTGAGTCAAAGCGTATAATGATCAGCTTACCGAATAGCTTACTACAAGAGGTGGACCATCTTGTGGAGATGGAAAAAAGAAATAGGAGCGAGTTCATAAGAGAAGCTATGAAGTTATATATTAGGGAGAGAAGGAAAATACAAATAAGAGAAAATATGAAAAAAGGCTACCGAGAAATGGGCGCTATGAATCTAGCTTTATCTGAAGTTGGACTGGATTTAGATATGAATGCTCTTAAGAGATATGAAGAAAAGTTAGCGGAGTGTGAGTAATGTGATTATTAAAAGAGGAGATATTTTTTATGCAGATTTAAGTCCTGTTGTAGGTTCGGAACAGGGTGGTGTTCGTCCTGTTTTGGTCGTCCAAAATAACGTGGGAAACAAATATAGCCCTACAATTATTGTAGCGGCTATAACCTCACAAATTAATAAGGCAAAGCTCCCAACACATATAGAAATTAATGCATCTGAATACGGCCTCCCAAAGGATTCTGTAGTTTTGCTAGAACAAGTAAGGACTATAGATAAAAAAAGGTTAAGAGAAAAAATTGGTCATTCTGACGAAGATATGATGAGTAAAGTGGACGAAGCTTTAATGATAAGTTTTGGACTGGTAGATTTTTAAATAATAGAGTTTTTGTGGTAAAATATAAAATAAGGAGTGAATATATATTTACTAGACTTATTTTATAAAGGAGTATCATATGAAGAAGAATGTACTACTAATCATCATGTCCACTTGTATATTGTTTTTGTTATCACCCATAAGTAAGGCTAATAGTGTCATGCCTGGATCGGAAGATGACCCATTAGTAACACAAACTTATGTGGAAATGAGAAATTCCCAACTAAAATACTATGTGGATGAAAAATTATCACAAATATCTCAAAATGATAGTGGTGGCCAAACTACATATCCTGTATTTGAAGTAATTGAAACTTATAGCGGACAGAGAATTATAGCAGGAGCAAGTACGGAGTTGATTGTACGTTCAGGAAGTGCAACTGCAATTGGAAGTGCTTCTGGTGGTGTGCTAGATTTGATTTCTGGAGTAGACCTACAAACAGGCCAAAATGTGCCCCTTAATCACCTTTTGTTATTTCCAAGGGACGATGGAAGGGGAATTGTGGTAGGTCAAGATAAAACTTATATATTAATAAAAGGACCATACGAGATTAAATAAAAGCGCTCAGGCGCTTTTTTTACTTGTGACGGAGGAAAATATGAGCAATTATAAAAAAACTGCAAAAACCATTTTAATGGTAATAATACTGAGCTTCTCAGCAAAATTTATGGGGTTTCTAAGGGATGCTTTGATAGGAAGCCAATTTGGAGCTAATAAAGAATCAGATGCATATTTGATAGCTTTAAATTGTACGTCAATAGTATTTGTAAGTATAGGAAGTGCCCTTATAACAGGTGTAATTCCAATTGTTATAGGGGAGATGAAAAAGGGAAAGGAACATGCTTTTAAATTTGTAAATAATCTGTTAAATATACTTATTTTAATATCAGTAATATTATCTAGTTTAGGAATAATATTTTCCAGGGAAATAATGACTGTGGTAGCAACGGGGTTTGATGAAAATAAATTGAATCTGAGCGTTGAACTAGTTAAAATTATGTATCCCATATTAATATGTATTTCTATAACCTATGTGTTTGTGGCCATGCTTCAATCTTTAGAAATGTTTAAAGTCACATCACTAATAAGTTTTCCTGCTAATATTATTAGTATATTGTATCTCATGTTTTTATCTAAAACATATGGTGTTAAGGGCTTAGCCGTAATAACCTTAGTAGGATGGGTGTTTCAATTTTTAGTACAAGTACCTTTCTTGTTAAAGGAAGGATATAAATATAGATTTAAAATAAATTTTAAAGATGAGAATATAAAAAGAGTATTTAAAGTATTAATTCCTATGATTATAGTGGCATCTTCTATACAAATGAACATATTGATAGATGAAAAGTATGCTTCTTTATTAAAAGACGGAACTGTTTCTTACATACACTATGGAAATACATTGTATCAGGCTATAGCCACTACGACCATATTGGGAATTAGCATGGTTGTATTTCCTAAATTTGCTCAAATGTCAATCAAGTTAAAGGACAAGGAGTATTCAGAATTTGTATCAAAGGTCTTAGGCGTAATTATCTTTATATTAATACCTGTTACCATAGGAATTATAGTTCTTAGGAATGAAGTAATAGGAATTGTTTATGAAAGGGGAGCCTTCGGAAAAGAGGATACCCTAATAGCAGGAATAGTTTTCGCCAGTTATTCTCTAGGAGCAGTATTTTTAGGTATACAAGATTTAGTTAACAAGGCTTTTTATGCAAAAAATAATGTATTTAGTCCCATGAAGGTGAGCTTAATAGTAATAGTTTTAAACATAATACTAAATGTTACTACTGTAGAAAACTATGGTGTGGTTGGACTGGCCATAAGTACCTCCGTAAGTATGATAATAGGAACTTTCCTATTAATATATGAGTTTATGAAAAAATTAAATTATTTAAACATCAAAGGAATAATTGTGACTTTCCTTAAAAGTTTACTTGCTGCAACCATAATGTTTATTGTGGTGACTTTGGTAAAAGATGGATTGTATTTATATGTTGATAAAAACTCATTATTGTATAAAATTGTAGTAGTAGGTATAATTACTACTACAGGCGCAATAACCTATGGTGTAGCTTCAATAAAATTGAATATTAAAGAAGCAATTTATATATATGATGATTTTTTAAAAGGTAGATTTAAGAAATTAACTTAAAGGAAGTGATAAACTTGAGGAAAAATCCTTTTCTTATATGTGTATTAATAGTGAGTATACTAGCATCTATGTTTGTAGCAGTGGGTAGGATTAATACGGAAAAAGAGAACAAGTATGTGGATGTAATATTAGATTATGATGAAATGAATAAAATGGCTAAACAATCGGAAAAAGATTTAAAATGGTGGCTTGAGAAATTCAAAGAAATGAATGTTTATGGAGTGGCCATTAATGAAGAGTCCATAAATTCCATGATAAAAGAAGGTAAAAATATAAAAGCGGAAATGATAGGAAATATAATAGAGAAAGAAAATTGGGAAGAAAAGTATCCTGATAGTCTATTAGCCCTTATAGACAAAAGGGATGATATATACGATGTATTATTACATACAGATAGTGAAGCAAACTATAATTTTATAAAAGAAGGTCTTACTACTAGATATGGAAAAGAAAAGTTTTGGACCTTTAAGGATGATGAAAAGTATTACATATATATGGACGGTAGAGTTGACGAAGCATTATATACAAAGGATATAGAACTTGTAGATTACGAAGAGAAAGTATTTAAACAAAAGGGAAAGCTTTATTCTACAAAGGTTCTGAATATGGGACTTGGGCTAGATAAGGATAAAATAGATTTTATTAAGAGTACAGGCCTTAAGGTTATTCCTAGACCTATGTATTATGAAATTTGGGGGAATGGAAAAACTGTACATAGTATTCTTAATCAATATGAAGAGTTAGATGTGGTACCTAAATACATGATATTTGCAGGATCTGAAGTATTAGGATATAAAGAGTATATGGATGAGACGGCTAAATATATGAAAGAAAATAATATTTTAGTAGGTATGATAGAATCGGGAGTTCAAAGGGAACACATAAAGCAAAAGGGATTATATGAACTAGTAGAAAAGATGAACTACGATGTCACAAGGGTTTTCACCGTATGGCCTTATATACAAGAACGATACAAGTATTATAACTATGAAGGAGCAGAAGAAATAGAAAATACTTTAAATCGTGCCATAACAGAGAGAAATATAAGACTTATTTATTTTAAGCCTTTTAAATATAGTGCGTCAAAATACGTAACAGAATATGATGCATATGAGGACATGTTTAAACGCTTTGAAACAAGACTTAGTAAGAGTAATCTAGAAATAGGAAGAGTAGTTCCTATGAAAGAAAGACATGTTCGTGTGAGACATAAACTTCTAATAGGACTAGGAATAGTATCAGGAACTATATTATTGCTTAACAATTTAATTGAGACTAAGAAAAAGTATCAATATATTTTATTTGGCCTGGGAAGTGTATGTGTATTCTTACTTACTAGAATGTCTCTGGGAGACAAAATATTGGCTATGATGGCTGCTATTGTGTTCCCGTCTTTGAGCGTTACTTATATGATGAAAAAATGGAAAGAGTATAATGAGAAAAAGATTACAGACCATAAGAAAATTATTGTTTTAGGCATAAAAACACTATTAGTTGGAAGTTGTATTTCATTAATAGGTGCTTTTATGGTAGGCACAATTTTATCAGATATTAGATATATGCTTGAGATGGATATCTATAGGGGGGTTAAGTTTAGTCAGCTTCTTCCTATATTAGTAATGAGTATAGCCTATTTAATTTACTTTGGATATAAGAGAGGCGAAAATGAAAAAAGTATATTACCTTTAAGGGATATAAAGAGATTGTTTTTAGAAGACATAAAGGTGCTTTATGTATTTGCTGGAGTAGTGGTATTAATTGCAGGATATGTATATATGGCAAGAACTGGTCATGAAAGTAATATACAGCCTTCTACCCTAGAGATGATATTTAGAAATATACTAGAAGAAAAGTTAATAGCTAGACCTAGAAATAAAGAGTTCTTAGTAGCTTTCCCGGCAGTTATAGTGTGTACCTATGCAGCATGTAGACGATATAACATGTTAATATTTCTATCTGCATTAGCAGTTATAATAGGACAAACTTCCATAGTAAATACTTTTTGCCATTTAAGAACGCCAATGCTAATGTCCATAATCAGAACTATTTATTCTTTAGGATTTGGTATTGTTTTAGGAATAGTATATATGATTGCTTTGGAAATTATAATACAGATAGGTAAGAAATTGAGGGGATTGAATGTGTAGAATAACTATTTCAGGATATTATGGATTTAATAATATTGGTGATGAAGCCATTTTAGTATCCATGATCAATAGCCTGAAAAAGAGGATAGATAAGGTACAAGTGACGGTTTTGTCTGCTAATCCTCATATGACTAGTGAAAAGCATGGTGTTAGTGCTGTTGACAGAAAGTCATTAAAAGGTGTGCTTGATGCTATTAAGGATTGTGATTTGTTTATAAGTGGAGGCGGAAGCCTCCTTCAAGACGTGACTAGTAGAAGAAGTATCATCTACTATTTAGTAATTATGTTTATGAGTCTTATCTTAAGGAAAAAAATATTAATATATTCTCAAGGGATAGGTCCTATTAGTACTACTTCTAATAGGATATTTACCAAATTCATATTAAATAGGGTAGAAGCCATAACTGTAAGGGATGAAAAATCAAAGAAAGAATTAATAGATATGGGAGTAAGTGAGCCACCCATATTTGTTACTGCTGACCCTGTTATAGGATTAGATAAAGTATGCTTAGATTTTGGTGAAAAAATAATAAAAGAAGAAAAAAGGAATAATAATAAAATTATAGGATTTGCCATGCGTGGATGGCGAGATAATGTGGAGTTTAATAATAAAATATGTAAAGTGGCAGATAGAATAATAAAGGAACTAGGCTATGAAGTAGCTTTTATACCATTCCATTATGGAGAAGATATAAAAATAATGGACTATATTGAAAATAATATGGAAAAGGATGCTATTTTCATAAGAAAGAGATATGAAATTCATGAGATGCTTAGTATTATAGGTAATTTTCAGCTACTAGTAGGTGTGAGATTACATTCCCTAATATTTGCAGCTGTAATGAACACTCCTATTATAGGCATATCTTATGATCCTAAAATTAATAGTTTCATGGAGTCTATCAATTTAGATACATGTGGAACAGTAAAGGATCTAGATGAAGAGGCCTTGTTCTTAGATATAAGGTCAAAGCTAGATAATTTAGATGAAGAAAAATCTGACCTTTATAACAATGTGGAAAAGATAAAGGACGATTTAAAAATCAATGATGAGGTTGTACAAAAGTTGATTAAAGGAGAAAAAATATGAGAAACATAGCACGTATAATGGGTGTACCTGTGGATAAGGGATCTTTAGTAGATGCTACTAATAGGATAAAAGAGCTTTTAAACAAGGATGGTTGTAGTCAAGTTGTTACTCCAAATACAGAGATAGTCATGTCTGCACAAGAAGATAAGGAGTTATTAAAAGTCATAGAAGAAGCTGATTTAGTAATTCCAGATGGTATAGGTCTTATCTATGCTTCAAAGATAAAGAAAAAGGGCTTGACTGAGAGAGTAACAGGAGTAGACCTTATGGCACAAATATTAAACTATTGTAATGAAGAAGAAAAAAGTATATACTTGTTTGGTGGCAAGCCTAATGTGGCTAATATGGCTGCTGAGAATATATTGAAGAAATTCCCCAATATAAAGATAGCTGGAACACAGGATGGATACTACAAAGCAGAAGATGAAGAAAAAATAATAGATTCAATAAATGAGATAAAACCAGATGTACTATTCACAGCTTTAGGAGCTCCAAGACAGGAAAAATTAATATATAAGTATAAAAACATTTTAAAGGTAAAGTTAGCCGCCGGAGTAGGTGGTAGCGTTGATATCTGGGCAGGAACTGCTAAGCGTGCTCCGGAAGTTTATCAAAAGCTTGGTCTAGAATGGTTTTATAGACTTATGAAAGAACCGTGGAGATACAAAAGAATGTTAGTTTTACCTAAATTTATGATTAAGGTAATTTTAACGAAAGATATATAGGTGTGAATAATAGGTGACGAGGAAATCTGGCTTTTTGGCTTCAGAATCTTACTTGGCGCCTATTTTTGTGGCAATAATTTTTTCAAATTGAACATTGATTGAAAAAATTACTATGATATAATTAGTGAGGTGGACAGATGAAAAAGAGTAAAAAAAAGGTAATAATTGACGAAATATCATTTTTGGTGGGTATATTTATAATAGCATTTGGGCTGATATTTTTCTTAAAGCCCCATACTCTTGCACCTGGAGGAATTTCAGGATTTGCTGTAGTAATTGATAAACTATTTAATATTCCCATGGATGTGACTAATATAGTAGTAAATATTCCATTATTCCTTGTAGGAATTAGGATTTTAGGTAAAAAGTTTACACTAAGATCTTTTGCTGGAACTTTGATATTATCACTTTTTATAAGATTAATTATAAGTGTTTTAGGAGAAAATATTATAATGGTAGATGATGTATTGTTATCTGCCTTATACGGTGGAGTTTTACTGGGAACTGGATTAGGTCTAGTTTTTAGAAGTGGAGGTTCTACTGGTGGAACAGATTTAGCTGGAGCCATATTAAATAAGTATTTTCCTCATATTAGTATTCCTAAACTGATGATGATATTTGACTTCTTTATAGTTATTTCATCAGGTATAGTTGGTGGAAAGCTAGAGAATTCTCTATATTCCCTTGTAAGTTTATACATAATTGTAAAGGTGGCAGACTTTATAGTGGAAGGTTTAAATTATGCTAAAGCTTTCTACATAATATCTGATAAATCTGAGGAAATAGGGAAAAATATTGTAGATAATTTAGGTAGAGGTGCAACTATACTAAAGGGTGTAGGAGTATACACAGGTGCAGAGAAAAATGTAATCATGTGTATAGTAGATACAAGACAAATTACAAAGCTAAAGAATATTGTAAATGACATAGATTCTAATGCCTTTGTAATGGTAACGACAGTGCATGAAGTCCTAGGAGAAGGATTTAAAATAAATAACTAAGGAGGAATTCTTGTGCAAAATGTAAATATTCAACAGCTACAAGAAGTTGCAACTAACATTCGAAAAGACATAATACAAGCAGTTAATGCTGCAGGGTCAGGTCATCCAGGTGGATCATTATCAGCAGCAGATCTGTTAACAGTGCTATATTTCCATAAAATGAATATAGACCCTAAGAATCCTAAGATGGAAAACAGAGATAGATTTGTTTTATCAAAGGGTCATGCAGCACCAGTATTATATGGTGCGTTAGCTGAAAGAGGATTCTTTCCAAAGGAAGAATTATTAAAATTAAGACATATGGGAGCAATGCTTCAAGGTCATCCTGACATGAAGAACATCCCTGGAGTAGAAATGTCTACAGGATCATTAGGTCAAGGATTCTCTACTACAATAGGAATGGCACTTGCTTCTAAGTTAGACAAGATAGATAACAGAATCTATACTCTATTAGGAGATGGAGAAATACAAGAAGGTCTTGTATGGGAAGCAGCAATGGCAGCAGGACACTACAAGTTAGATAACTTAACTGCAATTGTGGACTTCAACGGTCTTCAAATAGATGGTAGAAACGACGATGTTATGACAGTTTCACCTATTGATAAAAAGTTTGAAAGCTTTGGATGGAATGTAATCACAATTGACGGACACAACATGGAAGAGATAATTAATGCCTTTGATGAAGCAGAAAAGACTAAAGGAAAGCCAACTGTAGTTATAGCTAAGACTATAAAAGGTAAGGGCGTATCTTTCATGGAAGATCAAGCTGGATGGCATGGATCGGCTCCTAATGATGAGCAAACAACTACAGCTTTAGATGAACTTGGAGGTGTAAAGTAATGACAAAGATTGCAACTAGAGTAGCCTATGGAGAGGCTTTAGTAGAACTAGGACAAAAGAATGAAAATGTAGTAGTATTAGACGCTGACCTTTCAAAGTCAACTAAAACTAATGGATTCTTACAAGAATTTCCTAATAGATTCTTTAACATGGGAATAGCAGAACAAAACTTAATGGGTACTGCTGCTGGTCTATCAACTTGCGGTAAAATACCTTTTGCAAGTACATTTGCCATGTTTGCAAGTGGAAGAGCTTTTGAAATAATCAGAAACTCTATCTGTTACCCAAAATTAAACGTTAAAGTATGTGCAACTCACGCTGGAATCACAGTAGGAGAAGATGGAGCATCTCACCAAGCACTAGAAGATTTAGCTTGTATGAGAGCATTACCAAACATGGTAGTATTAAACCCTGCTGATGCAGTATCTGCAAAGAAGGCAGTATTTGCAATGGCAGAGCTTGACGGACCTGCTTATGCTAGATTCGGTAGAGCTAATGTACCAGTTATCTACGATGAAGATTTCGTATTTGAAATTGGTAAAGGAGTAGAAGTAAAAGAAGGTACTGATGCTACAATCATAGGAACTGGAATCCTAGTAGCAGAAGCTATGGAAGCTCATGAAACACTTAAGGCGCAAGGTATTAACGTACGTGTTATAGATATGCATACTATAAAGCCAATTGATAAGGATATTATCATAAAGGCAGCTAAGGAAACTGGTGCTATAATAACTGCTGAAGAGCACAACATTATTGGTGGTCTTGGATCAGCTGTTGCAGAAGTATTAGTAGAAAATTCTCCAGTACCAATGAAGAGAATAGGAGTTAAAGATACTTTTGGTGAGTCTGGAAAGCCAGCTCAGTTAATGGAAAAGTATGGATTAACTGCTGCTCACATTGTTGAAGCTGTTAAGGACATAGTTAAAAATAAATAGTTATAACTAACTGCTGATGATTTAATCGTCAGCAGTTTTTTGTTGTCTGTTTACATGAAATTATAAATGAAGGTAATTTATGATGATAAATATAATATATATTGATACAAGGGATTATTAAAACTAATATTCTATAATATATAAAAGTAGATTAATATGAGTGTTAATGGTAGCAATTATAATTGCTGAAACTATATGGTATTAATGTTTACAGCTCTATTCGTTTTAGGGAGTATCCTAAAAATAATAAATGTTTAGGAGGTAATTATGAAAAAGATTATTGATCTAATCCTTATAGCTGTTTCATTAGGTATGGGTGTATCCAGTTTAGTAATTAATATTATTAAAAGGAATGGTGATACAACAAGTATGCTATTAAGTATAGGATTGACTACTATTTCAATTTATTTACTAGACAAATTTAGTTCAAAAGAAGAAAATATTAACTAGGTTGTAATAGTAAGAGCTTTCAACTATAGGGGGGGAGATAATGAGAACTGTTGTTATATATAAGTCTAAATCTGGTTTTGTAAAGAAGTATGCGAAATGGATTGCAGAAGAATTATCTGCTGATATTTTTGAAACTACAAACTTATCCATAGATAAGCTACTAGATTATGACACCATAATATATGGAGGAGGTCTGTATGCCGTAGGAATAAATGGAATTAATATGATAACAAAGAATTTTTCTAAACTCAAAAATAAAAATATAGTAGTTTTTGCTTCTGGAGCATCACCTTTTAGGGAAGAAGTACTTAGTGAAGTTAAGAATAAAAATTTTAACTTAGAGCAACAAAAGCACATAAAATTTTTTTATTTGAGAGGTGGCTTTGATTATAGTAAGTTAAATAAAGTTGACAAAGTACTTATGAAATTACTAAAGTTCAAACTTAAAAGAAAATCAGAACTAACACCTGATGAAAAAGGTATGCTTGCTGCCTATGATAAACCAGTAGATTTTACTAGAAAGAAGAATATAGAAAAATTAATTGAATATGTGAATAGTATTAAGTAAATTTATCATTATGGTATATGGGATCTAAAAAGAAGAAAAAAAATTTATGACGCTCATAGCATTTGCATATACTAAGATAGAGTTGATGGTGAAATTAAAAGGGTTCAGTAAAAAGAGATGATAAAAAAATTATATATATTAAACCTTATTAAAAAGTATCGGAGGTAATCATGGGACCTTACAATCTGCCATATAAACAAAAATCTAGTACAAATGTGTATTCATACTTTTTTGTGGTACTCTTTTGTATTGCATGGGCTGGGTTCTTTTTTCTTGTAATTATGAAAGATGACCTAATCAAGGGTCTTTTTGGAGGGGGAGCATTTATATCATTAAGTGTTTGGGCTTGTTATATAATTATTTCTGTTCAAGTTTTAAAAAAGTTTAGTTTACATTTAACATCAGAATATATAGAAGTCGTTCTCCCATTTAAGGCGACTATTGCACGTTGGGAGGAAATAGCTTCCGTAGATACATATTACTCTCATGGGAATGACTATGTAGCAGTGTTGCTTAAAAGTCACAAAGAGAAAAAATCATTTACAAGAAACTTTGAATCGGTTTTTGGAGTACCATCATATTCTTTTCAAATTCCAGCTAGATTTTTCAAAGATGTAGATATGAATCGTTTGCTCCTGACTATAAGTGAACAAATCAACAGTAGACTAGCGAATGAAGGACAACATGTGGATAGAATTACCCACGGGAAAGATGAGAATAACATAATAGGGGCTTTGTCCACATCGGGTTTAATGGGTTTAATCCTTAGTGTTGTATATGGAATAAGCATATGGCAACTTGAAGAGAATTTTGTATTTATTCCAATTTTTGGATCTTTTTTAATTATATCCATGTTTAATACATATTATAAAGAGGAATCATTTAACCTTATGGCAAGACTGTATATAGGTTTTTTGTGCTTAGTGCAAATTCCTTTAGGCATAATTTTAGCTACTACATTAGAAACAGAGATGTATTTTGCCATAGATGATATTTTTTTTGTTATTAAGAAGTATTTTAAATACGTTGTTAAATACCCAGCCGAACAATGGTTTAGTATAGTAATTGGGTTAATTTGTTTTGGTATAGGGGCAATTCGCGGAAGAGTTAAGTAAAATAGGGGGAATATAGTGTGGAGTTTATATTAAAGATTGAACTTAATGGTGAAGATTATATTATAAAGATAATTAACTCAGAATATGAAGAGAGTCTTCAACAATTATGTGAACGATGTTCAGATTATTTTCAAATAGAGAGGGATGATTGTCCATCTATTAATGAAGGTCATGAAATTTTAAATATGTTACCTTCTGACAAAAAACATAGTGATAAATTTGTCTTTGGAATCTTTAATGAAAAATCAGAGTTAGTAAGCGTTATTGATATTATTAAGGATTATCCAGTTGCGGGTGAATGGATGTTAGGGCTAATGCTGATTGATCCAAAAGAAAGAGGAAAGGGACTTGGAAGGAAGATTCATGATTTTTTAGTACAATGGACTTCAGAATTAGGAGCAGATAAATTGAGAATAGGTGTAGTTGAACAAAACTACAAGGGATATGAGTTTTGGAAAAGTAGGGGTTATAAAGAAATTAAGAGAACAAAGGTGAAACATGGAAATAAAGAAAATAATGTAATTGTAATGAATTACTTAATATAAATTTAGTTAATAGTCACATAGACACCACAAGAGAAATCATGTTAGATAAATGAATGTAGACTATCCTTATTTTAATAAAAATCTCCTTAACTAGGTAAAATAATTTAAGCTTAAAATTTATTTTAGACAATGGAATATTTGTCTCACATATAGAATAGTATTTACTATAATGTTTGATTAAGTAAGGGGAGGTTAATATGGGAAAATTGGCAAATTGGTTTAGCATGAAAAAAGTTTTAGTACTAATTTTAATCATGATTTTAATTATAGGTGGCGTGTTTATGATGAAAAAAATGTTTAAAGGAAACAAGAACGTATCTTTTGAAACGGTAGCAGAAGAAAATATCCCTGAGAAGATAAAAGAAATACTTCCTAGATACAAAAATCTAGAAAGGGCATTAGCTTGTAAAGTTGATGATGTAGTATACGTAATTGCTACAAGGGGAGAAAAGCCAACAGGTGGATATACTATTAAAATAGATAAAATAGGTAAAGAGAAAATAGACGAAAAGAATAAAGTCGTAGTTTATACTACTTTTAAAGACCCAAAAGCTGGAGATGTGGTTACTCAAGTAGTTACATATCCTTATGCTATAGTTAAAACAGATCTAAAAGAACTTCCAGATACTATTGAATTAAAAGTTAAATATGAAGATTAATTAAAAAGATTAACCACTAGTTGGTTAATCTTTTTTGTCTCTTGTGACTAAATTTATCACTATTAGAAAATACTAAGTCTTGTATAGAGAATTTTAAAAGTGGAGGAAACTTATGAATTTAGAAAATTATAAGGTGAGTGTTGATAATCTAAGGAAAAAATGTAATATAGATAACATGAAATTTAACACCACAGCAGATATAGAAGTTTCTAGTGATATAATAGGTCAAAAAAGAGCGGTAGAAGCTTTGGAATTTGGACTTGAAATGGATAAAAAGGGATATAACGTATTTGTAGCAGGTGAAATAGGAACGGGAAGAAGCACTTATACGGAGGCAATCGTTAAAGAAAGGTCTAAGGAAGTAGGGCCACCTTTTGATTGGTTATATGCAAGAAACTTTAAGAAGCCTGATGAACCTATGGCTTTATATGTGAAAAATGGCATGGGAAAAATGCTTAAAGAGAATGTGGACAAGATTGTTGAAAGGCTAAAAAAGCAAATTCCTGAAATATTCATGAGTAAAGAATATGAAAATCAAAGAAATATACTCATAGAAGAATATCAAAACTATACTAAAGATGCAATTGATAAATTAAATGAGATAGCTAAGGATTATGGATTTGTATTTCAAAAGACTGAACGAGGCCTAATAAGTATGCCTGTATTAAATGGCAAAATTTTAAATGAAATGGAATATAGGAGTTTGTCAGAAGAAGAAATAGATTATTTTAGAAAAAATTCTGCCCAACTTAGTATTGAAACCATAGAGAGATTTAATGAACTTAGAATGTTAGAAGAGGAATATAGAACTAAAGTAAAAGAATTAGATAAAAAAATAGGATTTCACGCAGTAGATTATTACATAAGAAAGTTAAAGGCAGAATTCTCCCATAATGAATGTATCGAAGAGTATTTAAAGGAATTACAGGAGGATATAATAGAAAATATTAATCATTTTAAGGGAGATAATATGGCACCAAAGCAGCCACTACCTTTCTTAAGTAAAAATCCAACTAATTTCTTTGAAAGATATGAAGTTAATTTACTTGTAGATAATTCTTCTTTAGAAAGTGCACCTATAGTGGTAGAAACCAATCCAAGTTACTATAATCTAATAGGACGAGTAGAGTACAAAAATGAGATGGGCCTTTTGAAAACTGACCTAATGAAAATAAAGCCAGGAGCATTTCATAAGGCAAATGGAGGATATTTAATAATTCAAGCAAAAGATCTTCTAATGAATCCATTTGCCTTTGGTGCATTAAAAAGAGCATTGAAAACTAACAAAGTAAATATAGAAGGATTAGATAAACAATATGGATATATTATAACTTCAACTTTAAAGCCTCAGCCCATAGAATTAAATGTGAAAGTCATATTAATAGGTGACATGTATACTTATCAACTTTTATATCACTATGATGAAGATTTTAGAAAATTATTTAAAGTTATGGCTGACTTTGATATAGAAATGAAGAGAAATGATAGAAATATAATGAAGATGGTAGAGTTAGTAGCCCTTCATTGTAAAAAGGAAAAACTGTACCCATTTACTAAGGAAGCAGTAGAATGTCTTATAGAGTATAGTTCTAGAATTTGTGAGAACAAAGAAAAATTAACGGCAAAGTTTAATAAAATAGTAGATATAGTCTATGAAGCTGATAAAATATGTAGAAAAGAAGATAAAAAATTAGTAGATAAAGAACATGTACAGGAGACTATAGATAGAAAAATCAGTAGAAATAATAAGTATGAAGAAAAATTATTAGAAATGATAGAATCAGGAGATATATTAATTGATATAGAAAATAAGAAAATTGGACAAATAAATGGTCTTGCTGTAATTGGTAATGGAGAATATTCCTTTGGAAAGCCAAGCAAAATTACTGTTACCACATACAAGGGTAAAAAAGGAATAATCAATATTGAAAGGGAAGTTAAAAAAAGTGGAAGTATCCATGATAAAGGCGTTATGATATTAAATGGATACATAGGACAAAGGTTTGCACAAAAAAATCCATTGTCTTTAAATGCTAATATAGTATTTGAACAATTATACTCAGGGGTTGATGGAGATAGTGCATCTTCTACAGAATTATATGCTATATTATCTAGTTTAGCAGAAGTGCCCATAAAACAGTCTATAGGTGTAACGGGTTCTGTAAATCAAAATGGCGAAATTCAACCAATAGGTGGAGTTAATGAAAAGATAGAAGGCTTTTACAAGGTATGTAAATTAAAAGGATTAAATAAAGATCAAGGAGTTTTAATTCCACATCAAAATGTGAAACATTTAATGTTAAATGATGAAGTGGTAGAGGCTGTAGAAAAGGGAGATTTCCATATTTATGCAATAAAGACTATAGAAGAGGGTATAGAAATATTAACAGAAGTAGAAGCAGGACATGCAGATGATCATGGGAATTATCTAGAGAATAGTATATTTTATTTAGTTAATAAAAAATTAGAGGAATTTGTAGACAAAGAAGATGAAGAAAAGAAAGGTGATTAATTAATCGCCTTTCTTTTTTTTTATTCAAAAAAGGGGGTGTGGCATCCTCAGTTATAGGAAGGGATCTAGCTTTTTAACAATATTTGTTTGTTGACTGGTTAGATGAAAGTAGATAGCATTATAATGTGGCGAATTATGATTTTTAACATATAGAGAGGAGAGAGGTGACTATGAGAAAAAGGAAACTATTTGGTAAATTAATGAAAGTAAGTGTGATGATGACTCTTGTTGTTACCTTGATCCTAACGGGACAAGTAACAGTTGAGGCTCAAAAGTTCAACATGTCATATTTATATTTTGGTGACTCAAATGATTATATAAATTATGTGGATAGAACTAACGATTCTTTACAGGTAGTTGCACCTAGTTATTTAGATATAAATGTTGATGGAACCTTAAATACGGAAAAACTAGATTTAAATCTTGTTAATGAAATGCACAAAAGAAATGTAGAAGTTGTACCTTTTTTAAGTAATCATTGGGATAGAACTGCAGGAGAAAATGCACTAGAGAATAGAGAAGCATTAGCTACACAAATTGCCGATGCTGTTGAGCAATATAATTTAGATGGAGTCAACGTGGATATTGAAGGTTTAACAGAAGCGAGTCGTAATGATTTTACTGACTTTGTAAGACTTATAAGAGAAAAAATACCTAGTGAAAAGGAAGTATCTGTGGCAGTAGCTGCTAATCCTTCTGGTTGGACACAGGGTTGGCATGGAATGTATGATTATACGGAACTTGCTAAGTATAGTAATTATTTAATGATTATGGCTTATGATGAAAGCTGGAGTGGGGGGAGCCCTGGTCCTGTTGCCAGTATCTCCTTTGTGGAAAAATCTATACAATATGCATTAAACCAAGGAGTACCTAATGAGAAGATTGTTTTAGGGATTCCATTTTATGGACGTATTTGGAATTTAGATGATACAGTAGATTATACTAAACCAAAGAGTGAAAAAATCTTAGGACGTGGGGTTTCTTTAAGTAAAGTCGATGATCTTTTATCTAATTATGATGCTAAGATTGAATATTTGACAGGTGAAGAAGTAATAAAAGCTACTTTTGAAATAAAAGAAGAAGACCCTGAAGTAAAATTATATAGTTGGGGAGAACCGCTAGATGTTGGGACCTATGAACTATGGTTTGAAAATGAAAAATCCATAAAGAAAAAATTAGAGCTTGTTCAAAAGTATAATATTAAAGGAACTGGAAGTTGGAGTTTAGGACAAGAAAAAGAAAATCTATGGGATTATTATACTATGTGGTTAAATGGTGAATATTTTGTAGATATTGAAGGTCATTGGGCAGAAGAAGATATTTTAAAAGTAAAAGAAAAAGGGTGGATGGTAGGAATGTCTGAAACTCATTTTTCACCTAATGGATCTTTAACTAGGGCTCAAGCAGCTGTAATATTAGTGAAAGCTTTTGACTTAGAGAAGAAGGGAGATACACCATTTTTTAAAGATGTTTCTTCTAGTCATTGGGCCAAGAATGCAATTGAAATTGCATACCAAAACGAAATTATGAAGGGGAAGGGAAATGGAATATTCGCCCCTGATGAAAAGATTACAAGAGAAGAAATGGCCATGGTGTTATATAACCTGTTAGCAGATAAAGAAGTTGCAGAAGAAGAAGACAATCCATACGGGGACGTTTACTCAGAACATTGGGCATATAACGCAATTGTAACAATGAGTGAATATGGAGTTTTCAGTGGATTTGGTGATGGAACATTCCGTCCAAAAGAAGAAGTTAGTCGAGCTCAAATGGCTGCTTTAATGAATAAAATTTCTATAGATAATGAATAAACAGCTGCATATTGCAGCTGTTTTTTTACTTACAATGAATTATTTTACTTTCTGTAAGGATATAATCTAGTTTTTGATCAAACTCATTTATTGGAACTTTTTCTATTAATTGTAAGTCAAAAGAAAGGGCTATAGTTGGTACTTTCTTTTTTAATGAAGATATGAATCGATCATAATAACCAGCACCATAGCCTAACCTATAACCTGAAGTGTCAAAGGCTACTCCTGGAACTAATATTAGGTCTAAATCGTTAGGATCAAAGGGCCTTATTTTATCTTTTTTAGGCTCTAATACTCCATAGGTGCCTTCTTCTAGATCTTCCTCAGGATTTTTTAACTCTGATAATATTAATTCTTTAGTAGATGGAACACTTATAGGAATAATAGGTCTTTTATCCTGTTTTAACATGTAATTTATTAGTTCATCTGTTTGAACTTCGTTTCTAAAGTCCATATATACCATGATAGATTTACTCTTTTTAAATAAATCCATATTACATAAGTTTGTAAAAATTTTATGGCTTTTAGCTTCTACCTCTGATTTTGTAAGGCTCCTACGTATCCTTAGCAAATCTTTTCTAATAAGTTTTTTCACAAAATCACCTCTAATAAAAAATTCTTTTAATATATTTATAATCCTCCTAAAGGATGAAAAAAATACCAAAGTTGCCATAATGTAATTTGGAAAAAGTAGAAATTAATAATATAATATATAAGTAGAACGAACTATGGCTAGCTTTAAAAAATAAAGAGGAGTTTTAACATAATTTGTAGAAATTAATTGGGTAGGAGTTGATATAATGATAAAGTTTATTAATGTTACTAAACAATATGCAGAGAACTCTGTAGCATTGTCGAATATAAATTTAACTATAGATAAGGGGGAGTTCCTTTTCTTAGTAGGACCCAGTGGTGCTGGGAAATCCACCTTTATTAAATTATTATTAAAGGAAATCGAACCCACTTTTGGAAAAATATTAATTGAGGGTACAAACATTACGAAATTAAGCCAGAGAAATACTCCAGCATTGAGAAGAAAATTAGGAGTAGTATTTCAAAATTTTAGACTATTAGAAGATAAGACCGTATATGAAAATGTGGCATTTGCCATGGAAGTAATAAATGCCAGTCCAAGGGAAATAAGAAGGCAAGTGCCTAAAATATTAGGACTGGTAGGGATTAGTGATAAGGCCAAGTTTTTTCCACATCAATTGTCAGGAGGAGAACAGCAAAGGGTTTCTATAGCAAGGGCTATAGTTAATAATCCATCCCTCTTGATAGCCGATGAACCTACAGGAAATTTAGACCCAGAAACCGCTTGGGAAATTATGAGGTTATTAAGGCAAATAAATAGAAGGGGAACTACTGTATTAATGGCAACCCATGCAAAAGACATAGTAGACATGATGAAGCTAAGAGTTGTAGCAATAGAAGGTGGAAACATTGTGAGAGACGACATGAAGGGTGTGTATGGTTATGAGGATTAGGACTTTATTCTATTGTATAAGACAAGGTATAAGGGGCATATGGAGAAATAGAATGATGAGTATGGCATCCATATTTTCCATAACATCAGTGTTAATCATATTAGGAGTAGTATTTACTATTATTCTAAATATAAATAGTTTCACTCAAATTACTAAGGACGAATTTGATTCAGTAATGGTAGATGTGAAGGACAATGCTAGTTCTTATGAAACGGAGGCCCTAGGAAAAAAAATAAAGAATATAGAAGGGGTTCAAAGTGTAGCTTTTGTATCTAAAAATCAAGCTCTTAAGAACATGCAGAAAAAATGGGGAGAAAATGGATACTTATTAGAAGGACTATCTGAAAATCCTCTTCCTAACTCCTATGTGATAGAGCTATCCAATATAGAAAAGGCAGACGAAGTAGTTAGTAAGGTAAAAGGATTACAAGGTATTGAAGAGGTCAGATACTATAAGGATATGGTAGATAAAATATTAGCTATAACTAATTTTGTTAAATTAGCAGGTGTAGGAGTAATAATAGTTCTTGTGATAATATCCATGTTTGTAGTGGCTAACACTATAAAGCTTACTGTAATAGCCAGAAAAAAGGAAATTGCCATAATGAAATATGTGGGAGCCACTAATTGGTTTATAAGATTTCCATTTATTATTGAAGGAATAGTATTAGGTACTTTTGCCATGATAATATCAGTAGCTGTAGTTGGGTTCGGATATAAGTATTTGTATGGCATGATAACTTCAGGAAGTTATATTATGATATCTGCTTACATGATACCTTATAAAATATTAGTTAAGAGTATAGTTGTAATATTTGGGGCTCTAGGAATTGGAATCGGATCTTTAGGTAGTATTGTATCTATGAGAAAGTTCTTAAAAGTATAAGTAAACTAGGGGGATAAAAACATGTTAAGAAAAACTATGAGTTTCTTTTTAATACTAATTATCTGTTCCACAAGTTTTGTATATGCTGCAGATACTAGTAAGGAACAAAATGAACTTAATAGCATACAAAGGACTATTAATGACATAAAGAAGAAATTATCTACAAATAAGAAGAAAGAAAAAGATGTGGCTGTACAAATTCAAGATTTAGATAGAAAAATAGATAGTAGAGAAAAGGAAATAGATAATTTAGAGTTTGAGATAAAAGAAACTAAAAAAGAAATAGGAAAGACTAAAGAACAATTAGTCCTTGCAGAGGAAAATATAAGTACTCAAGATGATATGATGAATAAAAGATTAAGGGCCATGTACAAGAACTCAGATGTGGGATATTTACAAGTTTTAATGGAGTCAGATGGTCTGGTTGATCTTTTATCTAACCTTGATATGGTAAAGAAGATTTTTAATCAAGATGTGGATGTATTAAAAGATATGAAATTAAAGCGTGACAATGTTGAGAGTGTAAAAAATAAACTAGAAGAATATGAAAGAAATATGTCCATAATGAGAAGTAATGCCAGGTCTAAACAAAAGGAATTGGAAGTTTCCAGAGGCGAGATGAGAAAAATAAAAAGTCAAATTGCTAAGGATGGAAAGGCCCTAGAGAAGCAAGAAGATGCCCTTAAAAAATATGCAGATCAATTAGAAGCAGAAATTCTAAGAAAGCAATCTGGCGGTAAGTATGTGGGAGGAAAATTCACATGGCCAGCACCAGGATATACTAGAATAACATCACCATTTGGATATAGAATACACCCTGTTTTAAAGAAAAAGAAACTACATACAGGTATAGATGTGGGAATTCCATATGGAAAGAATCTAGTGGCAGCAGCAGATGGAAAGGTAATTCATGCTAACTGGTTAGGTGGATATGGAAAAGCTGTTATGATTGACCATGGTGGAGGTATAGTGACACTATATGGACATACATCTAAGTTACTAGTTAAAAATGGACAAAGGGTTAAAAAGGGTACTCCTATAGCTAAATGTGGTAGTACAGGAATGTCTACAGGACCTCACTTACATTTTGAAGTGAGAAAGAACGGTAAATATATTGACCCTATGACTTATTTAAAGAAATAAAACAAGAGTTTTTTAACTCTTGTTTTTTTTGCTATAATTAATACATGAAAATTACAGAATAACGGAGGATAAGATAGGATGTTTGAAACTACTTGGCAAGTATTGAATAAGGAAGATATAAATAATATAGATACGGATGAAATAATAAAAAATATATTAAAGAATAAGGGCATATTAGAAGAAGAACAGATTAAAGAATTTTTGTCGGATAAACCCCAAAGAACTTATGATCCATTTTTATTAAAGGATATGAAAGAAGCTGTAGAAAAAATTGTGAATCACATAGAAAATAAAAAATCCATATGGATATATGGTGACTATGATGTAGATGGAATTACTAGTATATCATTGTTAATGGACTTTTTAAGTAACTTTACAGACAATTTAAATTACTATATACCCCTAAGGGAAGAAGAAGGGTATGGACTTAATTGTGATGCCATAAGAGATATAAAGGAAAAGGGAGCAGACCTAATTATTACTGTGGACTGTGGGTCCACATCTATAAATGAAGTTAGCTTGGCAAAGGAATTAGGTATGGATATAATCATAACTGATCACCATAATATAGGTGAAGAAAAGCCTGACTGTCTAATAGTAAATCCAAAGCAAGAAGATTGTGAATATCCATTTGAATTATTATGTGGTTGTGGAATAGCCTTTAAGTTAGCCCAGGCAATTCAAAAGAGATTAGATGGACCTAAAAAATATTTGGCACAAGTTCTAGATTTAGTAGCATTAGGTACAGTGGCAGATGTGGTACCCCTTGTGGATGAAAATAGAACCATGTTAAAGCATGGGTTAAATAGGATAAACAAGGGAAGTAGGACAGGTCTTAAAACTTTAATTGACAAGATAGAACTCAAGTTAGGGACTATAACATCTACTAATATTGCCTTTATAATAGCTCCTCACTTTAATGCTAGTGGAAGAATAGATGATGCTAAGGCCAGTGTTAGACTCTTATTGTCAGAGGATATGGACGAGATTAATAGTTTAGTCTCTCATTTAATAGAGTGTAATAATGCAAGAAAAGAATTACAAGTAACTTGTATAGAAAAGTGCAAAAATATAGTGGAAGAGAATTACACAGATGATTTGTTTTTAGTTGTAAATTCTGAAGATGGACATGAAGGGGTAATTGGTATTGTGGCAGGAAAGGTTAGGGATGCTTACTATAAGCCCGCATTAATTTTGACAGGTAGTTCAGAGGACGGAATACTAAAAGGTAGTGGTAGAAGTATAGAACATATAGATATATATGAAGAATTAAAAAAGCATGAGGATTTATTTGTGAAATTTGGTGGACATAAAAATGCTTGTGGCTTTTCTATTAAAAGTGAAAACTTAGACCTATTAAGGGAAAAATTAAATGAAGAGGCAAGTAAAAAAGATAAGGAAATCTTTGTGAAAAGAATAAAGATAGATTGTGAATTGATGCCTTCCCAAATAACTTTAGAAATGATAGAGAAACTAAAAAGTATAGAGCCCTATGGCATGGGAAATGAAAAACCAAAGTTCTTAATAAGTGATGCCTATGTGAATAACCCCTATGAATATAGATTTATGGGAAAAGAAAAGAAACATATTAAATTAAAGATAAAATCCAATAAATACAATGATAATACTAAATTAGATTTAGTAGGATTTAACATGGCGGATAGATATATGAATAAATTAAATGGAACGAATCAAGTTCAAGTAGTGGGATTTCCTGATGTTAATCATTGGAATGGAAATGTATATATACAATTTAAGATAGAAGATATTAAGGAATAAGTTTTATAGAAGGAATGGTTCTAAACTTAATTCATGTGAATCTATTTCAGTAAAATATAAGTGATTGGTGACAGGTTACGGGAAAAATTAAGGGATTGTAACCAGTCACCAATTATCTGTAATATGTTACCAAAACTATTAATCTTATAAAAAGTGTTGACACATATGAAAAAAAATGATAACATATATCTTGTCCTTGAGAAAAGGAAAACAAAAGTTCAGGGATAAGAACAATAGTATATAATGTGGCGGCGTAGCTTAGTTGGCT